>JAYUYB010000752.1:0-2839 GCA_043752655.1 Chloroflexota bacterium | reverse complement strand
CAGGGTATTCGGCTTGTATGGTCCATCGCGCCCGGAATGGTCGGTCAGCAATCCGCCCGGCTCACGGGCCGGCGGCGCGGCCACAATGAGCGCGAGCGCGGGGTATGGCCTGGCCGGGCATCCGGCCGAAGCGCGAGCCCCGGCCTGGGCAAGTAACGCCCAACGGCGCGAAGCTCCGGGCCGGGGCGCATTAAGATTCGGATATCAATAACGTCGGACAGCGTAGCAAGCTCGCTGCCGGTGGAGTGCCCATGGACCGCGCCCAGCTCCAATCCACGCTCCAATCTGCCCAGTCCCACCTCGCTGCCGACCGCAGGGGCGAGCTGGCGCGTAGCAGTATGCCCTCCGGCCTCGCCTACCTCTGCCTGTCGCTGCTTACGGCTCTGACAGCCCTCGACGACCAGGGCGAGGCCAGCGACCTGCTGCTGGATCTGGTCGGCAAGGAGCAGCGCAAACCTTTGCTGGCGGCCCTGGGCGATCCACGGACGGCGCTGGGCGCACTGGAAACTGATGCGCCGCTTGCGACGGCGTGCCGCGCGCTGCTCGACGCCCTCGGTGGCGCCTCCGTCGCGCTGGAGTATGCTGGCGCCCGCCAGGAGGCCCGCGGCGGCTCGCTGGCGAACGTTCGCCAGATCATCGCGGGCACCTACAACGAGGCCCCGCCCGACCCCGCCGAGGCCCCGCGCCGGCGTGCGCTGCGCCTTTACCTGGAGGAGACGGCCGGGCTCTGCAACACCATGCAGCTCACCGCCCTCGACCCGCAGGACGCCGACCACGCGCGGACGATCAAGCTGGCGAGCGTCTACATCGAGCTGCACACCACTGCGCGCGTCGAGCCGGACGCGAAGGGCGATGACGGCCGCGATCGCCCCTCCTCTGGCGAGCGCAAAGAGCGCCCGCTGGGCGCCGTCGAGGCGCTCTGCCGCGCGTCGGGCCGCCGGCTGATGCTGCTCGGCGCACCGGGCAGCGGCAAGAGCAGCCTCGTCAGCCACCTGGCGCTCTGCCTGGCCGGCGCGGCCATCGCCGAACGCACGCCCGACGCGCCACAGCTCGAGGGGGGCTGGCTGGCGCGCCTGCCCGGCTGGGACGCCGGCCCGCTCCTTCCTGTGCGCGTGATCCTGCGCGACCTCGCCGTTTTCCCGCCGCTGGTCGCTGCGACGCGCGGAAGCGTCGCCGTGCTCCACACCTTCCTCGCGCAGACCCTGGCTGAGGCCGGCTGCGCCGAGGCCCAGGACGAGTTGCTGGCCGCCCTATCCGAGGGCCGCGCCGTCCTGCTGCTCGACGGCCTCGACGAGGTGGTCGATCGCGCGGCGCTGCAGCGCGTGGCCGAGCTGATCGCCGCGGCGGCGCGCGCCTATCCGCGCAGCCCCCTGCTCGTCACCTGCCGCATCCTCGACTACCAGGCCGAGCCGCTGCGCCAGCTCCAGGGCTTTCCCACCCAGACGCTCGCTGAGCTGACCGACGAGCAGATCGGGCGCTTCGTGGCAGGCTGGTACGCCGAGCTCGCTGCGAGCGGCCGACGTATGGCTGCCCAGGCTGAGGCCGACACCCGCGCCTTGAGCCAGGCGATCCGCGCCCAGCCGGAGCTGCGGGGGCTGGCCCGACTTCCGCTGCTGCTCACCGTGATGGCGCTGGTGCACACCAACAAGGGCGCGCTGCCCGACGCCCGCGCCCTGCTCTACAAAGAGTGCATCGACCTGCTGCTGCTGCGCTGGCGCCAGCCGCAGGGCGAGCCCGACCTGCTGGCGCGCCTTGGCCTGCCCCAGTTCCGCGCGAGCGACCTGCTGACCCTTATGGCCCGGCTCGGCTTCGTCGCCCACGAGAACGCGGAGCCGCAGCCCGGCGAGGCCCCACGCGCGGCCGACCTCGCCGAGGGCCGGATTATCGCCCTGCTCGCCGAGGGCTTCGCCCAGTACGACCCTGCGCGCAAGCACGCCTTGGCCGAACTGGTGGTGGAGGCGCTGGCAAAGCGCAACGGGCTACTGCTCCAGCGCGGGCCAGGCGTCTACGCCTTTCCCCATCGCACCTTCCAGGAGTTTCTGGCCGGCTTCCACCTGCTGCGCCAGCGGGACTACCAGAAGAGCTGCCTGGAGCGGGCGCCACACCCGCAGTGGCGCGAGGCGCTGCTGCTCATGGTCGGCTACCAGGTGCTCGAGGGCGCCGACCTGGAGCGGCCGCTCGGCCTGGTCGAGCGCCTGCTGGAGCGCAGCCCCAACGAGCAGGCCCTTGCCGGCGAGATCCTGCTGCTCGTGGGC
This sequence comes from Chloroflexota bacterium, assembly GCA_043752655.1. Classification (GTDB taxonomy): domain Bacteria; phylum Chloroflexota; class Chloroflexia; order Chloroflexales; family Chloroflexaceae; genus OHK40. Next base: position 584 of record JAYUYB010000752.1, on the reverse strand, counting down.
CGCGAGCGCCTGGCCACATACGACCAGACCATGCTCGCCAAGGACGGCCTCTGGGCGCGGGCCTGGCGCGCCCTGCACCGCCTGGCGTTCCAGAGCGCCGCGCCCGCTGTGCCGGCGCAGCTGCGCGCGCGCGCCGGGCTGATCCTCGGGCGGCTCGGCTACGGCGAGCTTGCGGCCCTCAGCCGGCCCGAGATGCGCCCCCCACTACCCGATCCGCGCCTCCCGCTTGCCCTGATCGGGACGCCCTATGTGCAGGCGCCCGGCTGGCGGAGCGCGCTCGACCGCTACTGGTGCCCGGTTGAGTCCGGCCCGTTCTGGTTTGGCAATGATCGGGGCAAGGAGCCGCTGCGGCAAGTTCAGCTTCCCTACCACTTTAAGATCGCGCGTTTCCCGGTGACGAATGCCGAGTACGCGCGCTTCATCGCCGCCGGTGGCTACGAGCGCGAGCAGTGGTGGACGAAGGAGGGCTGGAAGTTTCTCCAGCCCGGCGGCCATCGGTACGACAATCAGGAGCAGCGCATCAGCATGCCACGCTACTGGGATAACAGCGGCGTGAACAACGCACTTCAGCCTGTGATCGGCAT
>JAYUYB010000751.1:0-2841 GCA_043752655.1 Chloroflexota bacterium | reverse complement strand
TGACATGCAGAACTGTGGACAGTCTTGACAAGCAGAAATCCTGTGGCGTATAATCAAAACAAGGTAGCTGCAACCAAAGGGCAAAAGCACCCTGATCTTTTGTAACGATGCGGTGCGCAGAAGGCGGTGAACGATGTCGCTCGGCCAAAAGATCGGTCGGCTCCGGCAGGAGCGCGGCCTAACCTTGCAAGAAGTCTCGGAGGGCTCTGGGCTGACGCCATCGTTTCTCAGCCGCCTGGAGCGCGACAAGGTGAATATTTCGGTGGCGAACCTGCGCAAGCTTGCGCAGTTCTTCAGCGTGCAGATGACGCACTTCTTTGAGGGCGAGGATAGCCAGCAGGTTGGCCAGATGGTGCTGGTGGCCGAGCGCGTGCGCCTGAGCCTGGACGACGCGCCGGTGCAGGTTTTTTCGATCCTGCCGCCCAACAACGAGCTCGAGACACGCATGATCGAGGCGCGGCCGGGCAGCGGGCAGCAGGGCTTCTCGAGCCGGGGCAGCCAGATGATCTTGGTGTTGGCAGGACAATTGCACTACAATCTGGGCGATGAGGCGTATGATCTCAGCCCCGGCGATACACTCTTCTACCGCGACGACGTGGCCCACAGCTGGGTAAATAGCGGCAGCGCCACCGCCGTGATCCTGACAATCAACGCCCTGAGCGGGCGCGATGATCGGTAATCCTCAATGACCGCAGCTCCTCTTCGGCTTCCCCCGGCCCGCCGGATCGGGCGCTGGGTACTGGTTCTGACCGCGCTCTACGGCGTGGGCTGGCTCTTCTGGCAGGCCCGCGCCGCGCTCACGCCATTTATATTCGGGGCCGTTCTGGCCTACCTGTTTTTGCCTCTTGTGAATCGGCTAAATCGGGGCATGCCGCGCTGGGCCGCAATCGTGGTGGTCTATCTGTTGGTGTTGTTCCTGGTGTTCGGCTTCTTTAGCTTCATCGTGCCGCCGCTAGTTGAGCAGATCGGCCAGCTGATCCGAGCCCTGCCCGATATTTCGATCATCCAGCGCTGGGCCGATGCGGCGCTGCTAGAGTACCAGCAACTGCTCGCTAATCTGCCGGAGAACATGCAGACCGAGGTGCAGAACGCGGTCTCGGGTGTGGTGAACCAGGGCCTTGGCACGCTGCGCACCAACTTCCTGACCTACCTGCGCGGCTTGGGCAGCTTCCTGTTCGACAGCGTGCTCTCGGTGGCGAACACGGTCTCGTTCTTGCTGGGGTTCTTCCTGATCCCGTTCTGGCTCTTCTATGTCTTGATGGACCAGAAGGCGGGGCGCGACACGCTCGACCGGGTGCTGCCGGCCCAGCTGCGGGCAGATTTCTGGTCGGTGGTGTCGATTGTGGACCACGACTTTAGCGGCTACCTGCGCGGCCAGCTGATCCTGGGTCTGGCGGTGGGCGCGTCGGCGGGCCTGGGGCTGACGATCCTGAACCTGCTGGGGCTAGAGGTGCCGTACGTGCTGATCCTGGCGGTGATCGCCGGTATCACCGAGCTGATCCCGCTGATTGGGCCGATCATCGGCTCGGTCCCGGCCATTGCGCTTGGCTTCATCCACAGCCCCACCACAGGCCTGGCCGTGCTGGTGCTGTATATCGCCATCCAGCAGCTGGAGAACAACTTCTTGGTGCCGCGCATTGTGGGCGACAGCGTGGGGCTGCACGCGGCAGTGCTGATTGTGCTGCTGGTGGTTTGCTCGCAGGTGTTCGGCGTGCTCGGCGCGATCCTCTCCGCGCCGCTCGGCGCGGTGTCCCGCGATGTGTTCGAGTATCTGTACGGCCGCCTGAGCGAGCCGCCTACGCCGGCGGGCTTTATGCCGAAGCGCATGCGCCACGAGGGAGTCGCGCCGCCCCCAGAGGCCGCTTCAGACTACACGCCGGTGCCGGTGCCGCCCGTGCCTGAGGAGCGCGACCCTCAGCCGCCAGCCTCCGTGTCCTGAGCGCGAAGAACGTCTGGACCACGAACGGCGCGAACGTCTGGACCACGAAGGCCGCGAAGTTGGACGAACAGCGCGAACGCGAACCTAGCCGGTTCGCGCCCTTTCGCGCGCTACTTACTCAGGCCCGCGCGGCCTGTGCTGCGCCAGAGGCGGCCCAGCAGCCGACGGCGACGGCGACGAGCGATGCGCTGGGCGTGGAACGGGTCGCTGCCGCAGAGCCGCCTGCGCACACGTAGGCTGCGGCCAGTAAGTAGGCCGCCCACGAACGCCGTCAGGTCGGTGAACGAGGCGATTTTGTCGGCCACCACGAGCACCCAGCCCTCGCGGGTGGTGGGGCGCGGGCCAAAGGGGTACATGTGGCTCACGATCGCCTGCGCGACCGCCACAGGCTCGCCCATGTCGCAGGCCACCTGTGCGGCGATGGCGCCGTGGGTGGTGAGCGTCCCGAGGCGTGAGTCCAGGTCGTGGAGCATCGCGGCGCGCACGGCGGTGCGCCGATCCGCGCCCATCACAGGGGCCAGGTGGTAGGAGTAGCGCGCCACGCGCATCAGGTGGTCGTGCTTTGGTACCGAGTGGTGGATGTGCGTGCGAGTCTCCGCCACACGCGGGTGCGAGAGCAGATCGGCAATAACGGTATGATCCATCAGTCGTAAGGCCTCCTGCGGACGTAGTGCTAGCATGGCTAAGGCACACAGCTCCTATGACGTTATACTCCTAGCCTGGGTTGCGACGCAATTCTACCATAGTACCTTTTTTCGTTGGGACCGTTGGGCAGGGGGCAGAGGCATAAGGCTACGTCATGGTCGGCCGGCGGGCGCGTGAACGCGCGCCGTGGGGGCGCGGTGCGCCGGGCGCCCGCCTGCGCGGGCGGGTCCGGACGCGTCGGCAAGTGACAGGCGATA
>JAYUYB010000750.1:0-7112 GCA_043752655.1 Chloroflexota bacterium | reverse complement strand
GCACAACGATTGTGTTCGAGACAGTCAGGCGCCACGCCGCGCAGGTGCGCGGCCTGTCCTACGCCAGCTCGCTCGGCGTCTACGGCGCGCCCGAGCTTTACCCGCCCGGCCCGCTGGCGCACGACGCGCCGCTCCACCCGCCCACGCTCTATGGGGTGTTTAAACAGGCCAACGAGGGCACCGCCCAGATCTACTGGAAAGAGCACGGCGTGCGCAGCGTCGGCCTGCGGCCCTACATTGTCTATGGGCCGGGGCGCGACCAGGGTATGACCTCGACGCCGACCAAGGCGATGCTCGCGGCGGCAGTCGGGCGCGCTTACCACATCTCCTACGGCGGTAAGGCCGTGTTTCAGCACGCCGCCGATGCGGCCGATCTGTTTATCCGCGCCGCCAGGGCCGCCGGCGACGGTGCTCCGATCTACACGATGGGCGGCAGCAACGTGTCGATGGATGCGATCGTCGCCGCGATCACAGCGGCGGCTCCAGACACAGCCGGCACAATCACCTTCGAGCCGTTGCAGCTCCCAAACCCGGAGGCGGTTGATAGCCGGATGCTCGACGAAGCGCTTGGCGCGACCGCGTGGGTGCCGCTGGCCGAAGGCGTGCGACAAACGATCGAGCACTTCCGCGCCGCTGCCGCGGCAGGGCGCATGGATGTCGAGCGGGCGCTAGGCTGAGGTGCGATGCGCGGGCCGACAGGTTTATTTGAGGAGCGATAGCCGACTATGCAGCTTGTTACGTTTGCGTACAATGGTGTGCGCCGCCTTGGCGCGCTAACCTCCCACGACGGCCAGGATGCGGTAATCGACCTCAACCGGGCGATGCCGGAGCTGCCCAGCGATATGCTGGCGTTTCTCGCCGGGGGCGCTGCGAGCCATGCGCTCGCCACGCGGGCGATCGCTGATCCGCCCGCCGCTGCTGTGCTGGCGCGCAGCGCGGTGATGCTCGTAGCGCCAGTACCGCGCCCTGGGAAAATCATCTGCATCGGGCTGAACTACCGCGATCACGCCGCTGAGTCGAACCAGCCGGTGCCTGAGTATCCGACCGTCTTCGCCAAATACGCGAGCTGCGTGATCGGCCCTGGCGAAGCGATCGTCATTCCGCGTGTGACCAACCAGGTGGACTACGAGGGCGAGCTAGCGGTCGTGATCGGTCGGCGCGCGCGCGATGTTGCCGAGGCGACGGCGCTGGACTATGTCGCGGGCTATGCGCCCTTCAACGACGTGAGCGCGCGTGACTACCAGATGCGTACGAGCCAGTGGACGATCGGGAAAACGTTCGATACGTTCGGCCCCCTTGGCCCAGCTCTAGTTACTGCCGACGAGGTCGGCGACCCGCACACCCTCGACCTGCGCGTTTCGATCAGCGGCGACGTGCTGCAGAGCTCGAACACGCGGCACCTGATCTTCACGATTCCGCAGCTGATCGCCTATCTCAGCGCGGTGATGACCCTCGATCCCGGCGATGTGATCGCCACTGGGACGCCGGCGGGCGTCGGCGCGGCGCGCAACCCCCAGCGCTGGCTGCGCCCTGGGGAAACGGTGTGCGTCGAGATCGAGCGCCTCGGCAGCCTGGAGAACCCAGTGGTGGCGGCGGGCAACTGATCTATTGTGAGCGGATCTTATGCAGACGCTCAACAGCGAAAGGAGCAGCACATGCTTGTCTTGGTCGCACATTTCTTCGGGAAGCCTGGGCAGGGGGATGCTATCGAGGCGGCGCTGAGGCAGATGGCAGCACAGATCGCCCTCTCGGAGCCGGGATGCCGGCTCTATCAGGCTAGTCGCTCGCAGGAGAATCCCGATCACTTTCTGCTGTACGAGCACTATGTTGACAACGCCGCACTGCTGACGCACCGTGAGACGCCGCACTTCAAGCAGCTTGTCGAGGGCACGATTCTGCCGTTGCTGGAGAAGCGCGAGCGCGAGCTGTACACGCTGGCAGTTGAGTGACGGAAAAGCAGGGCGACGGCGACACCACCGATAGTACGTTGACGAGCGGGTGTGTCCACACAGTTTGGCCGGGTCGTAGAAGGTTGCCAGGCGCAACCACAACAGCGCCCGTGGATAGCCAGGGGCGCTGCGGCGTGGGTGCGCCTGGCCGAGCGCGATGTCGCCGCCAACTGGCTACGGCGCATCGCGCCGTAGCCGTGGTATGCTTAAAGAGCACTGAGTCATCAACCTATAGCCGTGCATTGAAGCAAGGAGAGCACCGTGACCCAGCTGGTTGAGGCACCCGACTCGGTCGGGATGAGCGCCGCGCGCCTCGAGCGCATCCGACCCGTGATGCAGTCCTACGTCGACACCAAGGGCTACGGCGGGATCAGCACCATGATCTCCCGGCGTGGCAGGGTCGTCTACGCCGACCAGGTGGGCTGGCAGGACCGCGAGGCCGGCACGCCCATGGCCGAGAACACGATCTTCCGCATCTACTCGATGACCAAGCCGGTGATCTACACGGCCCTGATGACGCTCTACGAGGAGGGCCACTTCCAGCTGATCGACCCGGTCGCCAAGTTCATCCCCGCCTTCGGCGCCACCAAGGTCCTCGGCCCCGACGGCAGCCTCTCCGACCAGAACCCCATGCGCCCCATGCAGGTGCGCGACCTGATGACCCACTGCAGCGGCCTGAGCTACGACTTCCTCGAGGACTCCGCCGTGGGCGGGATGTACCGCGAGGCCCGCCTGATGAACGATGCCTCGCGCAGCCTCGAGAGCGTCATCGAGGAGCTGGCCCGCATGCCCCTGGCCTTCCAGCCGGGCACGATGTGGCACTACAGCCTCGGCACCGACGTGGCGGCTCACCTGATCCAGGTCCTCTCGGGCAAGCCCCTCGACGAGTTCATGCGCGAGCGGATGTTCGCGCCCCTGGGCATGGAGGACACCGACTTCCGCGTGCCCGAGGTCAAGCGCGCCCGCCTGGCGGCGATGTACGGCCACCCCGACCTGTTTGACCGCGACATGACCTTCAGCGCCCTGTTCGGCCACTTCCTGAGCGGCAACAGCGGGCGGCGCGAGGTGGAGGAGACCTACCCCGTCGACGCGCCCGGCGGCTTCCTGCGCGGCGGCATCGGCCTCTTCTCCACGGCCGCCGACTACATGCGCTTCGCCACCATGCTGCTCTCCGGCAAGGCCGAGGACGGCACGCGCATCATCGGCCGCAAGACCCTGGAGCTGATGCACCAGAACCACCTGCCCAAGGCGCTCCTGCCCTACGGCCTGGCCGGCGTCCCCACCCCCGGCTACGGCTTCGGGCTGGGCTCCCGCGTCTGCTCGAACGTGGCCGAGGCGGCGGTCTCCACCTCGGTGGGCGAGTTCGGCTGGGCCGGCGCCGCCAAAACCTACTACTGGGTCGACCCCCAGGAGGAGCTGGTCGGCCTCTTCATGACTCAGCTCATGGTCGGCTTCGACCTGCCGGAGAACGACCTGCGCACCCTCGTCTACCAAGCGATCGAAGACTAGAGCGGGCGACGATGTACAGAAACCTTGGGTAAGCACTTCAGCCCTGTTGAGATTTCACACGTTCACTGCACAGAAGGCCCCTTCTGTGCAGTTTATCGGCCATCCCGGCCCCTTCGCCTGCCAAAAAGACCGTCAACGCTTGATGTCTTCTTCCGCCCCCCCCTGTCTGTCCAACGTTATCAAGCGCGAGCACAGGCACAAATGTCCGTCGCCGTCGAATCAACCCAAGCAACTTTTTAGAGTATCGCTTCCCCTTGCCTTCAATGGCTATCCAACAGCGCCTTCGCAAAAGAGCAGCGAAGGTGGACGCCCTGCGGGCGCTGCAAGGCGAGACAGCGGCCGAGCTGGAGGCGCTGCTGCCGGCGGTACTCGACCGGGCGTTTCGAGGCAGCCTGTGAAAAACATCAGTAGTGTATATTTTCATCTGACATATCATATCAGCTAGCATATACTGTGACCAGCATCCTCTAGAATCCAATGTAGGCATACTACCTCTAGTTCACTCAAAATGCCCATCGCCACCCTTAAAGCGAAGTGAGCACTACTAATGAGCACCGATGTTCTTGAAATGACCGCGCCGAGGCTGGGCTAACCATTCAACGCCAGATCGACATTGCGCTACTTGAACTAGAGAGCCGTGGCGGCGAGGCTGTCATGCGCGACCTCTACTACGCAGTCGAGCGCTATATGGGCGGAGCAGTACTTTTTTCGACGCGGGAAGGCGCTCTTCTCCGACTCATCAGATTCGGAGAAGAACGACGCCAACTTCCGCACGGCTATGACCTTCAAAGATCCGGAGGGCCGGGAGCTAATCTGCTTCTGGCACGGCAAGATCAAGACACCGCAGTACCGCATCCACTTTAGCTACCCGATCGAAAAAGGTGCGCCCCTGTATATTGCCTACATTGGGGAGAAGCTGACAAAAAAGTGACCAGTTGGTTTGCGTTTGCTATCATAGCTACAGATCCGCCACCTGATTGACCGGGTCGTACACCACGCGGTGATCCTGGACATGATGGGCCTGGAGAGCTACCGGGCGCGTGAGGCCAGCGCCCAGAAAGCCACCGCTGCGACCCCGCCACCGGCGGCGTCCGCGCATGCATGCGCGCTCGGCGCGACCGCCAGACATGACCGATCAAACCCACCACATCACCGACCGATACACGCTTCACCTTTCAATCCATAGGCGTGCAGTGCGTTCTCCGCTATCGTGCTTCTAGGGATAACAACACATGACCGACAAGGAGCGCCGCAAATGAATGCCACACCCCAAAAGCCGTCTAACGCCTTTATTCTGGCGTCTTGGGCCGCCCTCTTCGCAGGGAGCATTGCCTACCTGGTCGGTTTATGGAATGCCGGGATGCCGCTGAGCGAGAAGGGCTACTACTTCACGGTCCTGATGTACGGGCTGTTCGCGGCGGTCTCGCTTCAGAAGAGTGTCCGCGACCAGCTCGAGGGCATCCCGGTGACGCCGATCTACTACGGGCTGAGTTGGGCCTCGGTGGCCCTGACGATCACCCTGCTTGCCGTCGGGCTCTGGAACGCCTCGCTCCTGCTCAGTGAGAAGGGCTTCTATGCGATGGCCTTTGTGCTTGCCATGTTTGCCGCCGTGACGGTGCAGAAGAACACGCGTGACCTCGCCAGCAGCAATGGAGCGCGTGAGCCAGGCCCACGCTTTCGCTGGCCCGCCTCAAGCAGCAGCACGACGACGGACTAACCTCCAGCATGAGCCGTCCGAAGAGCGAGGCCCAGTAGCACGGCACACGCTGTGCTACTGGGCCGTCTGCGTGCCGATCCCTCTGCCTCCCCACCAGCGAAGGCACATCGAGCGGATGCGCTTCGCGCGTCGATCACTGGCGGCGCGTTGGGCAGCGCCGCCGGGAGGGTGCTTTGGGCTTGCGTGACCAGAACGCACCCACTCGTTGAACACCATCTTGCGCGGCGGCTGCTTGGGTCTGGGTCCACTGAAAGCTTGACTGGGCACCGCATCAGCATGCGAGCACAACTGCGCTCACACGCCCATTGTCGTGTGCGGCATCACCCCACATGCTTCGGTTCATCCACAAGCGGGGCATCCGCCACCGCGCTGGCGTGCCCATCGTCCATGCTCCAAGGATCAGGCGGCCAGACCTTATAAATCGCCAGAATCGCGATCCCGAACACGACCGCACCAATGGCAATACCAACCTGTAGCGGTCGATCAGCCGAAAGGGCGATGCGTAGCACGATGGTCGTAATCACGAAGCCGGCCCCGCGAAACAGATACTGGTATGCATCCGAGAGCTGCAGCGACAAGACCAGCAGCAACACATCAGCCAGAATCAGCGCGGTGAAGAGGTTTTGAAAGAGCGGCGTCGTCGGCGATACCAACGCACCCGACCGCTCACCCTGGCCGAGCAGGACGGTCCACGCGTCCCGCCCCAAGCTGACCACCGTTTGGGCGGCCAGCACCGCGAAGACGATGGTTAACAGTAGTGCAATGGCCTTCTTGCGCTCGATAAACCGCAAAAGCGCCGGTGTCGGCGCGCGCAGTGACGCCTGATACGCCGAGCGCCGGCCGGCAATCAGGTAAAAGACCGCCACCAGACCAAACAGCGCCACGCCCCCGCCCATATCGATTGCCAGAACGAGCTGTGCACCGGGCTGCGCGAGCAGCTCACTCAGATCCTCGAGGGCCGCGAGATCCTTGAAGCTGTTGCGTAGAATGATCAGAGAAACGATCTGAAACTGGAGCGCGAGCGCGCGTGTGGTCGACGCAGGGATCGCCAGAATGAGCAGCAGCACCTCGTAGATTAGGACACAGGCAAACGGGGTGTACATAGCAGCAAGCCAGGTTGACCCCATCAGCACGGCCAGCTGGCCGCCCACGAGCCGGGCAACGCCAATCAGCAGCAGGTGAACCACGAAGCCCCATGCCGCGAGTGCGGCCACGAGTTGCTCGACTGCATGTAAACGTGGTACGGTGGCAATCGCATCATACCAGGCGGCCGGGCGACTGATAAACAACCGGTGCCAGTGCGAGCCCTGGTCTTGGTGCGCGCGTCTCACGGAAACAACTCCTTTCAGGCGCGCTCCACGGCGCACCAGATCCACACGCAGATAGAATACCAGACCCAAACGCCGAGCCCGCCCTGCGGCCCAGCGTGAAGCTTGCGCTCTGCCAGTATGGCACACAACCTGCACGGAGCATGCTCCTGGCTCTGGGAGCAGAGGTCGCGCTTTGGCTGTACAACGAACAGGTAGCGTGCTGGCTCGACCGCAACGTGATCATCGCTATCGTTGGGAGGTGAGATGAGCACATCGCACCTCATTCACACGCTTGAGCGCACCACGCTGGTACAGAACGTCTTTCGCTTGTTGCTCGGAGCAGCCCTGCTCGTTGCCGGGATCGCGTATCTGAGCTGGTTGCGGACCGAGTTCCGGGCACAGGTGCCGCGCTGGCTTCCCCTGCCCGCTGATCTGGTGGTCGGGTCGGGCCTGGTCGAGCTTGGCGCAGCGTTGATCGCGCTGCCGCGCTGCCGGACGACAGTGGGCTGGGTCGTTGCCACCTTCTTCGTGCGGAAGCGGCACTGCATCGACGCGCAAGACGATGGGCAAGGTCTGGGTCGGGCGGGGACGAATATGGTTGTTCACACTACTCGTAGAAGCGACGAA
>JAYUYB010000749.1:0-7119 GCA_043752655.1 Chloroflexota bacterium | reverse complement strand
GGACACAAGCGTGAGCTCCGAGCCGTCTGCGCTGCTCACAGCCGCCGAGGCGATTGTCGCCGAACAGAATGCCCGCCTGCGCGAGCTGCACCGCTCCGCGCAGCAGCGCCTCGCCCGCCTCGAGAACGACGTGCGCCAGGCCGAGCGCCAGCTCGACGAGCTGACCACCCAGCAGCGCTTTGCCGCCGAGCGCGCCCTGCCAGCCGCGCTCGCCCTCGCCGAGCGCGAGCGCGCCGCACGCGCTAGCCACGAGGCTGTCGCCCGCGAGTACGATAGCCTGCGCCGCGCCCTACGCCAGCTCGACCAGCTGGTGCGCCAGATCGATATGAGCAGCGCTACTCTGCGCGGCGGCGGCGAGGGCGACCCGGCCGACCCGTGGGTCCAGGCGCTGCGCGCTCAGGTGATCACGGGCCGCGAGGAGGAGCGCGCCCGCCTCGCCCGCGAGGTTCACGATGGCCCCGCCCAGGTGCTCGCCAATGCCCTGATGGGCCTTGAGCGCTGCCAGACGCTGCTCGCCGAGCAGCGCGCCGACCGGCTGGCCACCATGCTCCAGCAGCTCGGCGAGAATGCCCGCGAGGGCCTGCGTGAGGTGCGCGGCTTTATCGCCGATCTGCACCCCGGCAAGCTCGACGAGCACGGCCTCGCCGGCGCCATCCAAGAGTATGTGCGCCGCTATCGCGATACCGTGAATGCCGCCGTTACACTTGAGATCGCCCCGCTGCCGCGCTTACCCCCAGAGACTGAGATCGTGCTCTATCGGGTCGTCCAGGAGTCGCTCCAGAACGCCCGTAAGCACGCCCGCAGCGCACCAGTCCATGTTATAATCACATTACGTCAAGATAAACTACTGCTCACCGTACGCGACGAGGGCCCTGGCTTTGATGCGCGCGATGTTGCGCGGCGGGCCGGCAGCACCAGCTGGGGCCTCACCAGTATGCGCGAGCGGGCCGAGCTGATCGGCGCGAGCTACCAGGTTTCAACCCGCCCCGGCCACGGCACAGAGGTGTCAGTCAGCCTCCCGCTCCGCAGCTAGCACCAAGCCGATCTAAAATCCAAAATCCGCAAGCTACAATATAACGAGGGAGCTATGGCTAACCCGATCCGCGTGCTTATTATCGACGACCACCCGCTGTTCCGGCAGGGCATCCGCTGGAGCCTGGAGGACGCCGCCGACGTCGAGGTGATCGGCGAGGCCGAGAATGGCCAGGAGGCGCTGAAGCTTACCGAGCGCCTCAACCCCGATGTCGTCCTGGTCGACATCAACCTCCCCGGCCTGAACGGCCTAGAGGTGGCCCGCGTGATCAAGCGCCGCGACCCGCGCATCGGCATTGTCGTACTCAGCGTCTACGAGGACGACGACCAGCTCTTCCAGGCGATCAAGGTCGGCGCCGCCGCCTACTCCTCAAAAGATGTGAACCCCGAGCAGCTGCTGCATTTTATCCGCGAGGTGGCCAAGGGCAAGTATCTGATCAACGACGCGGTGCTCGCCAAGCCGAATGTGGCAACCCGCGTGCTGCATCAGTTCCGCGAGCTCGCCGCCACCGAGGACGAGCAGACCACCGCGCTCTTTGCGCCGCTCACCAGCCGCGAGATCGAGATCCTCGACTGTATCGCCCGCGGGCTCTCCAACAAGGAGATCGCCAACGAGCTCTCGATCAGCGGCCAGACGGTGAAGAACCATATTACCTCGATCCTCTCGAAGCTCCAGGTGAACGACCGCACCATGGCCGTGATCTTCGCTATTCAACGCGGCTGGATCCGCATGGGCTTCGAGACGACCAGCGGCGCGCCCACCACCGGCGACCGCGAGGCGTAGTGGCCCAGCCCGGCAGAAGTTCGCCACACGTAACCACGCAGGCCACGCAGGCCACGCAGGCCGTACTGCTCCTAGACCGGCTTCGTGTGCTTCGTGTGCTTCGTGGTTCAACTCCGACAGGGTCTTCCCCGCAGTCCTTCCCTCATTGCTTCCACCACCCCGCCCCACGTGTACAAGGACTACGATGCGCCCATCCCTGCTCTTCATCCTGCTCGCCGCGCTGCTCCTCGCCCTTTCCGCCTGCGCCGATGAGCCCACACCGCCCGCTGCGACCATCAAACCCACTGCGGCGGCCAGGCCCACGGCAGCCAGCGCGCCCACCGCCGACGACACCTGGCTCGTTATGCTCTACAACGACGCCGACGACCCGATCCTTGAGCAGGACATTTTTACCGACATCAACGAGGCCGAGCTTATCGGCTCGTCCGACCAGGTGACGATCGTCGCCCAGCTCGACCGCTACAAGGGCGCGTTTCGTGGCGATGGCAACTGGCACGGCACCCGGCGCCTGCTGATCACGCAGGACGACGACCTGGCCCATATCGAGTCCGAGCAGCTCGCCGACCTCGGCGAGGCCGATATGGCCGACGGGCAGACCCTGATCGATTTCGTCACCTGGGCCGCCGACGCTTACCCGGCCGATCACTATGTGCTGATCATGTCGGACCACGGCATGGGCTGGCCCGGCGGCTGGAACGACCCATCGCCCGCCGACCCCGGCCCCGACGGCTCGGCGCTTACCGCCGACGGCGATATGCTGCTGCTCAACGAGATCAGCGCCGCCCTTGAGGAGGCCAGGACAATCGCCGGGATCGACCAGTTCGAGCTGCTTGGCTTCGACGCCTGCCTGATGGGCCACGTCGAGGTGCTTGCCGCAATGGCGCCCCACGCCCGCTACATCGTCGCCTCCCAGGAGGTTGAGCCCTCGCTTGGCTGGGCCTACGCCGGCTTCCTCGGCCAGCTTGTAGCAGACCCCAGCATGGACGGCGCCGCCCTCAGCACGGCAATTGTGGACAGCTACATCGATCAGGACCAGCGCATTGTCGACGACGACGCCCGCGCCGCCTTCGCCGAGGAGACCTTCGGCTACGACGAGAGCAGCGCCGAGGAGATCGCCGCCGAGATGGGCGTGGACATCACGCTCAGCGCCTACGATACCGCCACGCTGCCCGAGCTGCTCGCCGCCCTCGACGGGCTCGCCATTGCACTCTCCGGGGTGGACCAGGACCAGGTTGCTGAGGCGCGCACCTACGCCCAGAGCTTCGAGAATGTCTTCGCTGAGGACGGCCCTGCGCCCTACATCGATCTCGCCAACTTCGCCGAGCTGGCGCGCGAGCTCGACGATGACGATGTGACCGCAGCCGCCGACGAGCTGCTGGCAGCGCTGGCAAGCACCGTAATCGCCGAGCGGCACGGCGAGGAGCGCCCCGGCGCCAATGGCCTGTCGATCTACTTTCCCAGCTCCGAGCTCTACGAGGGCGACGCGAGCGGCGCCGAGTCCTACGCCACAATCGCCGACAGCTTCGCCCAGGGCTCGCTCTGGGAGAACTACCTGAACTTCCACTACTTCGGCACCGCGCTCGACGACGACGCCACGCCCACAGGGGCGGCGAGTGGGCCGGGCGCGAGCGAGATCACCCTGACGGAGCTTGAGCTGTCCGCCGACGAGATCGGCCAGGGCGACTCGACCACGATCAGCACCGAGGTGAGCGGCGCGCAGATCGGCTTCGTCTACGCCTTCACCGGCTACTACAACCCCGACGACGACACGATCCTCGTGTCCGACCTGGAGTACATCGACGCCGGCGAGTCCCGCGAGGTTGGCGGTGTCTTCTACCCAAACTGGGGCGACGAAGGCACGGTGGCGATCGAGTACGGGTGGGAGCCGATCATCTACGGCATCGACGATGGCTCGGGCAATGGCGTGCGCTTCGCCTTGCTCACCCCGCAGGATTACGGCGACACCGACGAGAGCCCGACCTACACGGTAGACGGCATGTACCGCTTTGCCGAGGGCGAAGAGCGCTACGCGCAGCTCTTCTTCAAAGACGGCGAGCTGCTGAAGGTGCTTGGCTTCAGCGGGCAGAGCGCCCAAGGCGCGCCGCGCGTGATCACCCCGCACGCGGGCGACAGCTTCACCGTCTACGACCAGCGCATCCAGCTGAACAGCGACAGCGACGCGGAGGAAGAGTACTTCCAGGAAGATGGCGCCACGCTGCTCGTCGGCGACACGCCCTGGACGATCGAGCAGCTGACGGCGCCGGCGGGCGACTACGTGCTCGGCGTGCAGGCCGAAGACCTCGACGGCAATCTCTACGAGGCGTACACAACCGTGACGGTGAACGAGTAGGGCACGTGTGAATAGCCGATAGCCGATAGGGCATTGCTTCGCGGCGGATGCAACGTCGCTGCGCAGCGCCGGGCGACGAGGTTGAGCTGGAGCGGCTGGGGGACGTTAGAGCGCCCGATCTCCTCCCGCCAGTACCAGGGCGGTCAGTGAGCCGATCAGGCTCAGAACCTTCAGGTGTAGCTGGGCGATCATGGCTTACCTGCACATGCGCGTCGGAGCGCACACAACTCGGAGGGCGTGGCTGCCTCGGCCCCGGCATACCTCCCACCCATAACCGATCTATCTACCCTGCAATGGAATCGCCACGGTGCGGTTATGGATTGGTTATCCTCGCCCGCGCCCGCTCGGCCTATACTCGCTATGGGAACAGGCAGCCGTTAGCGAAGCGGCACTGCCGCTCTCGCACACACATTGAAAGGGACGGAGCATATGTCTCGACAGGAACAGATTGCGGCGGTCCTGGATCGGCTGGCCTCGAACGCAGGTAGCGACGTGACAGGGGTGGCGGCCGTGAGCATGGACGGGATCGTGCTGGTCTCGAAGATGTCGGCCGAGGTAAACGCCGACCGCGTGGGCGCCGTGGCCGCCACTATGATGGGCGTCACCCGCCGCGTCTCGGGCGAGCTGAAGATCGGCGCCACCGAGGAGACGATCATCAAGGCAGACAATGGCCTCTTTATGGTGCTCCCTGCCGGCGACCAGAGCCTGCTGGCGGTGAACCTGCGCCAGGGCGCCAACCTCGGCCTGGTGCGCATCGAGGCACGTGACGCCGCCAAGGCGATTGGCCAGGTTTTGTAGGGCAAAGCTTCAAACCGCTGGGAGGCGGTCGGCGTTCGGGCGCGTCATATAGGCCCCAGGACGCGCAGACGGTCACCCAGCGCAGAAGCTTGTTGAAGCGCTTCGATATAAATCTTTCACATTTTTCATGGAGGACACTATGAGCGTGGATCGTGCAAGCTGGCAAGTGAAGGACGAGGCGACCCTGGTGGAGCTGGTGGAGCTAATGAAGCTCACCGACGCTGATGCAAAGCTGCTGGGTGCCCTGGGCGCCGAGGCCCAAGCGCACGGCCCCGCCCTCACCAAGCAGTTCTACGAACGCCTCTTCGCCCACTCCAACACGGCCGAGTACTTGCAGGGCGTGAGCATGGATCGCCTGCACAGCATGGTGCAGGAGTGGTTCGTCGGCCTCTTTGGGGGCACCTACGACACCGCCTACGCCCACCGGCGCCTTGTGATCGGCCAGATCCACGTGAGGATCGGATCGGCCTGCCTGTGCGCTACCCGCTGGCCATGCTGGACGTTGTGATGCCCTTCGGCGAGCTGATCGCCCGCACGTCGCCCTCCCCCGACGCAGCCGTGAGCGCCTTCCGCAAGGTGCTGGCCCTCGACGTGGCGATCTTCAACCAGTCCTACGAGGACAACCAGCTCAAGCACCTGGCCGAGCTGGTGGGCGGCGAGCGCCTGGCCCGGCGGCTGCTCACCGGGGCCTGATCCCGTCCTTCGCGCCTGCTTTATCACTGCAACATGCAAGGCCCCTCGGGCTGCCCCTGGCGCTTTGCATGTTGCATGGTGTATTGTTCAAAGAGGTTGTCATGGCGCTCGAGGGAACGCTCCAGGACATGTCGCTCAGCGACCTGTTACAGATCTTTCGGCTTGGCCCAAAGAGCGGCATCCTTGTGCTGAACGGGGGCGACGAGCGCGGCGTGATCTATGTGGCTGAGGGACGCCTGGTAGACGCGGCCCTGATGCACACCGACCGCAGTGTGAGCGCCGTCCAGGAAGAGGCCGTGATCAGGATGCTGCTCTGGGAGAACGCCGCCTTTATCTTTCGGCACGACCTGGCAGTCTGCCAGCGCCCCAGCAAGATCAGCCACGACTCTGAGTGGATCGTGATGGAGGGGATGCGTCGGCGCGACGACCCCGCGCGAGCGCTGCCCTACCATACGCTGAGCCTCGACACCCAGCTGCAGCTCTCGCCCTTGCCCAGCAGCGCCGAGAACGGCGTGAGCCTGGACGTGAACCAGTGGCGCATCCTCAGCCAGGTGCCAAGCTGCCCAAACCTGCGCACGATCTGCGAGGCCACCGGCATCCCCCCGGCCCAGGCGATCCGCACAATCGCCGAGCTAATGGCGATCGGCCTGGTGGAGGTGGTGATCCCGCACGTGCCAAAGCCACGCCCACAGCAGCGCCCCGCCGCTCCGGCAGGTATGCTGCAGGCCGGCACCCTGGAGCCCGGCTTTGCGGGGCCGTGGCCACAGCTATGGGCGGCGCGCCCGATACACCCCAGGTAGGCCGTGGCCTGATCGATGCCATCATGCGCCGCGTGCGCGGGCTCTAAGGAGGGCGATCCATGCAGGCGCTGAAGATCGTCGTCACAGGCTGCTACTCTGCTGGCAAGACCCACTTTATACGCACCCTGAGCGACATTGAAACCGTCTCCACCGACTATGCCGTGACCCTGGACGAAGAGCGGCAGCTGAAGCGCGAGACCACCGTTGCCCTCGATTTCGGCACGATCGCGATCAACGAGACTCTGAACCTCTACCTCTTTGGGACGCCCGGCCAGGAGCGCTTCGACTTTATGTGGGAGCACCTGAGCATCGGCTGCATCGGCTTTGTCTAATAATTTATTATGAGTTGACCAATAATTTATGGAAGGAGCAGGGACAGCAGCCGGCCATCAATCCGCCACATAGATCGGGTTCGTGAACAGCCACGGCTTGCCGCCCACATAGCCTTCCAGGCGATACACGGCGCCGCGATCCACGCTCTGGCGGATGCGGCGCACGCCGCTGGTGAGCACCTCGCCATCGGCGATCAGGCGGATGTAGGCGTCGCTGCCCACGTCCGCCTCGATCAGCAGCGGGCCAGGGCCGATCTCGGCGCTGTCGCCGATGCCGTACAGCTCCTCGCCACGCCGCGCGCTCAGGAGGATCGATGGCGCCGCGCCCTC
>JAYUYB010000748.1:0-2851 GCA_043752655.1 Chloroflexota bacterium | reverse complement strand
AAGGTTACAGGGAGGCGCCGGTCGCGGGCTTTGGCGCGAGCGATGGCGAGCATCTCTGGAGAGCGATCCACGCCCACGACCTCGACGCCCGCCTGTGCGAGCACGAGGGCTGCCGCGCCCGCGCCGCAGGCGAGATCGAGCGCACGCCGGGGCGGCTCAGGCAGCGCCGCGAGCAGGCGAGCCACAAGCACCTCGGCGAAGGCGCCCTGGCCGATCGCGTCGTAGATAGGAGCGTAGTCGGCGTAGATCATAAGTGCTGAGTACTTTAGTGCTGAGTGCTGAGTCCTGTCGGCGACAATGGGCGGCCAATCAGCACTCAACACGTTGCCCTCGCACTCAGCACTTGCCCGGAGCACTCAGCACTCAGCACTTTGCCCGGTGCCCGGCTCAGGCTGCCAGCTGCTCCCACTGGGCGTACTTGCTGGTGAGGAGCTGCTCCAGCTCGGCGTACTGCTTGCCGAGGGCCGTCACCTTTTTGGTCTCCTGGGCGACGCTGGCCTGATCGAGCTTCGCTTTGAGCTGCTCCAGCTCCTGCTCTAGCAGCGCCACCTCGGCCTCCAGGGCGGCGAGCCGCTTTTTGCGCTGGCGCTCCTCGTTGGTGAGCGGCAGGCGACCCTCGGCCGCAGCTTCCTGAAGTTTCATCGGCTCCGGCTTCGGCTGCGCCGCGCTTAGACGCTCGTCGCTCGTCGCTCGTCGCTCGTTGCGCTCGCGCGCCGCCACAAAGTCGCTGTAGTCGCCCAGGTACTCGCGCACGCGCCCGCTCTCCACGTTCCAGACCTTGTCGGCCAGAGCGTCGATGAAGTAGCGGTCGTGGGAGACAAACAGGATCGAGCCGGGGTACTCTTTCAGCACGCCCTCCAGCGCCTCGCGGGCGCCGATGTCCAGGTGGTTAGTTGGCTCGTCGAGCACCAGCAGGTTGCCCGGCAGCAGGGTGAGCTGCGCCAGCGCCACGCGTGAGCGCTCGCCGCCGCTGAGGTCGCCCACGCGCTTGAAGACATCGTCGCCGCTGAAGAGGAAGCGCCCAAGCAGGTTGCGCGCCGCCGACTCGCCGAGGCTGGGGCTGACGCGGGTAAGCTCCTGCAGCACGGTGGCGTTCCAGTTCAGGATGTCGTGGCCCTGGGCGTAGTAGCTGATCTGCACCTTGTGGCCGAGGCGCGGCTGGCCCTGAAGCGGCTTCAGCTCGTCGATCAGCGTGCGGATCAGCGTGGTCTTACCGGCGCCGTTGGGGCCAAGCAGGGCCACCCGGTCGCCACGGTGGATCTCTAGGGCATTGGCGCGCAGCAGCACGCGCGGGTCGGACTCCTGGCTTCGGTCGCCGGGGTAGCCGATCACCAGATTGTCGAGCGCGAGCACAAGCTCGCCGCTGCGCAGCTGCGTGTCGAGGAACAGGCGTAGCTTCGTCTGCTCCTGGGGGCGCTCGATCGCATGGTCGCGCTTGAGGCGATCCAGGCGCTTCTCGCGGCCCTTGGCCTGGGCGGCGCGCTGGCCGGCCCCGTAGCGACGGATAAAATCCTCGGTCTTGGCGATAAAATCTTGCTGGGTGTTGAACTCTTTTAGGCGGCGCTCCATGCGCTCGGCCTTCAGCTCCAGATACTTCTGGTAGGGCGCGGGGTAATCCTCCAGCTTGCCGAAGGCGATCTCCATGGTGCGCTTCGTCACGCGGTCGAGGAAGTAGCGGTCGTGGGAGATCACAACCAGCGTGCCGTCCCAGCTGCGCAGAAACTGCTCCAGCCACTCCAGGGCCTGCATATCGAGGTGGTTGGTGGGCTCGTCCAGCAGGAGCATGTCTGGGTCGGAGAGCAGGGTGGCGGCGAGGGCGGCGCGCGTCTTCTGGCCGCCGGAGAACTGGGCGACGCGCTGATCGTACTGCGACTCGTGGAAGCCGAGGCCCTGGAGCGTGCGCTTGATGCGTGGCTCTACCTCGTAGCCACCCATGTGATCGTACTTCGCGCTCAGCTCGCCATACTGATCCATGGCGGCGGCCCAGCCAGGGGCGGCGGTGTCGGCGATCACGGGCTCGAGGGCGGCGATCTCGTCGCGCAGGGTGGAGAGGGCGCTGAGCGCGGCCTCCATCTCCTCCCAGAGCGTGCGGTCGCCGCTGAAGCGCACCTCCTGGGCGAGATAGGCCAGGCGGGTGCCGCGCGCCATGGCCACCTGGCCGCTGTCGGGCGTCTCCAGGCCGGCAACAATTTTGAGCAGGGTGCTCTTGCCGGCGCCGTTGACGCCCACAAGCGCGGCCTTCTCGCCGCGCGCCACTTGAAAGTTAATGTCTTGAAAAATCAGCTCGGCGCCGAAGTATTTTTTTAGGCCGCCGACACTCATAAGAGTCATAGCGCTCGCCTCCAGGCATAAAAGGGACGGGGCCTGGCCCCGCTCCTCTACGCATTATGCCAGATGGCGCGGATATGTCAATCAATCATGCGGCGGAGATGTGTGGCAGGCACCAGCTCCAGCAATATGCGCTCCAGCTCGGCGCAGTGGCGCTGCCAGGAGTAGTAGGCCACCACGCGCTCGCGGGCGCGCTGGCCCATGGCGTGGGCGGCGGCGGGCTCGGCGAGCACGCGGGCGATGGCGGCGGTCAGGGCGTGTACGTCGCCCTCGGGGAAGAGCGCGCCCTCTACGCCGTCGCGGATCACCGTGCTCAGCGGCGGGATGTTGGCCGTCACCACGGGCAGGCCTGCGGCCATGTACTCGTAGATTTTGAGCGGCGACCAGAAGAAGCCTGCGGCGCGCAGGGCGGGGTGGGGCGCGGTGTTGAATGGGGCAACGCCCAGTTCGGCCTCGGCCAGCAGCGCGGGCACGCGCTCGTAGGGCACGGCCCCGGTGAAGCGGAAGCTAGCGGCACGCGGCG
>JAYUYB010000747.1:0-7152 GCA_043752655.1 Chloroflexota bacterium | reverse complement strand
AGGCGTCGGCGGAGGGGACGGGGACGCTCCAGACATCGGGGGGTGGCTGGTAAGCGTTGCGGTCGTCGGAGGTATGGGGGCGGGTGCGGGCCTCTGGCTCGGTGCGCGTCTCGTAGAGCGCGCGCAGCTCGTAGAAATAGACGTTGTAGCTGACGATCTGCTCGGGCTGCACGAGCTGGCCGAGGGCGCGGCGGCGGAAGAAGCCGTCGCGGCTCCAGCGGTTGAGGATGCGGCGGATCACATCGCGGCGGTGCAGGTCGTCGGCGCGCTTGCGAGCGCGGGCGAGAAAGTCGGTGAAGCCCTCGTCGAGGGTGGGGCCGAGGGCCGTCTCGACGGGGTTTTCGAGCCACTCGGCGGTGGCTTCCCAGCGCGACTCCTCCATATCGGCGGTGGCCTGGTCGAGCGAGCTGCGCAGGGCCTGGCGCAGCGCGGTGGCGGCAGCGCCGGCGCTGGGGAAGCGGGCCTCCGGGCGGGCGGCGACCATACGGGCGAGCACACGGTCGGCGGGGGCAAGTGAGGGGTCGCGACTGGCGAGGCTGGGCAGCTCGCCGCCGGGGGGGAGCTCGCCGGAGAGCATGTGGTAGACGACGACACCGAGGCTGAAGACATCGAGGGCCGCGCCGGCCTCGCCCTGGGCAAGGCGCTGCTCGGGGGCGGAGTAGGGCGTCAGGTAGTCGGCCTCGTCGATATTGGAGAAGTCCGGGGTGTCGGGGCTGGCGGCGAGGCTGAGGTTGGTGAGGTAGGCGACGCCCTCGTCGGCGACGAGGATGTTGGCGGGCTGGACATCGCGGTGGAAGACCTGCTGGCTGTGGAGGTAGTCGAGGGCGGCGGCGACCTGGGCGGCGACGCGCACGGCGAGGATGGGCGGCAGAGGGCCATCGGCGAGGGCCGCGCTGAGGGGGCGAGCGTCGAGCTGAGGGGTAACGAGATAGTCGCGATACTTATCGTCGTGGCCGGCGTCGATGACGGGGACAAGGCTGGGGTGGCTGAGGCGGGCGGCGAGGCGGGCGGCGAGCTGGAAGCGGCTGGCGGAGATCCAGTCGTGGCGGCGCAGGATATGAACCTGGACCGGGCGATCCAGGGTGAGGTGGCTGGCGCGATAGACGGTGGCGAGCTCCTCCTGGCTAAGGCGCTCGATCAGCCTGTAGTTGCGCAGCTCGGCCCCAGGCTCGGCGGCGCGCTTGTCGGGGCGAGCGGGCGCTCGCGGAGTGCTCATGGGGCTCGGCGCGCTGGGAGGCGCGCGCTATGGCGGGGCGGCGCCCCGCGCTGGTATGCAGTATACCACCTACGCGGTGGGTTGCGCTTTGGCGGGGGTGCGGCGTATCGTTTCGGCCCAGGCGGGGCAGCAGGCGACTGAAGTCGCGCCACCGGGGCGCTTCGCGCCGCGCGTCGGCCTGCGCCGACGCCGTGCTGCGTCCGCGTCGGCGGACGCGCGGACGCAGGCCCGGCCGGCGCGGCGTTCAGCCGCCGGCCTTCGGGCGAGACCCTGGTCTGTCGTTGCCTGGCGGCTGAAGCCGCAGGCTGGGTGTGCAAAGCCCGCCTGCGCGGGCTCGGAGGAAGCGGCGGCGCGCTAAAGCCTGTGGCCTCTGTGCCCAGATCCCTGGTTGGGCGGGGGCTCGCCATCGAGCAGGCGCAGGCCCCAGGCGAGTTGGGCGTCGCTGCATGTGGTGCGGCCCTCGGGGGGCTTACGCTCGACGACGCAAGGCACCCTGAACTGAGGCTCCTCGGAGGCGACCACATCGTACTGCGGGTCGATGCCGATGCGGTGGATCTCGTCGCGGTTGGGCGTAAACCAGTGGGCGATGGTGATGCGGGCGCTGCTACCGTCGCTCAGCTGGTGGATGTTCTGCACCGAGCCTTTGCCGAAGCTCTGCTCGCCAAGCAGGCTGGTGTTCGGGCGGCTGTCGCGCAGGGCGCCCGCAACGATCTCGGCGGCGCTGGCGGAGCCGCCGTTGATCAGCACGACCATGGGCAGGTCGAAGAGGCGTGCGTCGGCGGGGGCGGCGATGGTGCGCAGCTCCTTAAACACGCCGCCGTTCTCCTGCTCGTAGAGCGCGACGCCATCGTAGAAGCGGCCAAGCACCTCCTGGGATGTGGTGAGGAAGCCGCCAGGGTTGTTGCGCAGATCGAGCACGATGCTGCGGGGCCGCTGCGGGGCGAGCTCGCGGATGGCCTCATCCAGCAGCTGAGTGGTGGTGGCCTTAAACTCGGTGATCTGGATGTAGGCCACGCCATCGTCGAGCAGCTCGGCGTTCACCGTAATAATCGGCACCTCGTCGCGGGTGATCGGCAACTCGAATGGCTCGGCGGCGGGCGGGCGCCTGATGGTGAGCCGCACCACGGTGCCCTTGGGGCCACGGATCAGCGTGGCAGCCTTGGCGGTGGCCTCGCTATCGTCCAGGCCAGCAATAAGCGGCGCCAGGGCTGCGCCGTCCACGGCCACGAGCACATCGCCGGTGAGCAGGCCAGCCTCTGCTGCGGGCGAGCGCTTGAAGGGCCGATCAATGATGATCTCACCGTCGCGGATGGCGAGGTAGGCGCCGATACCCTCGAACGTGCCTTGCATCGACTCGCGGCTCTGGGCGGCCACATCGGGCACCTGGAAGCTGGTGTACTCGTCGTCGAGGGCGCCGAGCATGCCACGGATGGCGCCGTAGACCAGCTCCTGACGGTTGAGGGGCGCCTCGTGGTAGAACTCGGCCTGCACGAGATCCCAGACCTGCCAGAAGACGGCGAACTCCGCGCGCGTGTCGGCGGGCGTCTGCTGGCGGGCGCCCTGGCTGCCCAAGCCGGCGAGGAAGGTGTCGATGGGGGTGGTGCCGACGGCGCGGGCGGCGATCCACCCAGACCCGAATGCGACGACGCCGACAAGCAGCGCGACGATCGCCCCGATGGTGATGGCGCGAGAGGTGCGGACCATAGCGAGCCTCGGGTGGGGGGTGCGGCTTACAGCGCGAGAGTCAGGGTCGCCCACGAGGGCGCCCTTACTATGCTTCCAGCTCGTACAGGATTGCGGAGAGCGCGGCGATGGGCGCGGTCTCGGCGCGGAGGATGCGCGGGCCAAGGGACGCGGGAATGATACCACGCTCGCGCGCGGCTGTCAGCTCGGCAGGCGTGATGCCGCCAACGGGGCCGGAGAGCAGCGCGAGGGCTGAGTACTGAGTGCTGAGTGCATCGGACAAAGTGCTGAGTGCTGAGTGCTGAGTGCCGCGCAGCACCACGCGCAGATGCGGCGCCTCGCCTTCCCAAAGGATGATGGCGAGGGCGGATGTCGCGGCCTCGGCGCAGGCGGCGGCGAAGGTGAGAGGCGGGGCTAGGTCGGGGAGGAGGCCACGACACGCCTGCTCGGCGGCCTCGCGCATGATGCGGCGCCAGCGCTCGAGCTTGTGATCGTCGGCGCGGTCGGCGGGGAGTGAGCGGGCGAACTGCACCGGCACAACCCGACGCGCCCCGAGCTCGACGCACTTTTGGATGGCCCACTCGAAGCGCTCGGCGCGCACAAGGGCAAGGTAGACGATCAGATCCACGGGCGGCTCGCCGCCGGCTGGCCCGCGCCAAAGCACGCGCCCCGCAACCTCGGCGCGGGTGAGGGCCGTGAGCTCAACCTCGCAGGCGCTGCCGAGGCCATCGAGCAGCAGCACGCGGTCGCCGGGGCCAAGGCGCAGCACCCGCGCCAGCTGGTGGGCGAGGGCCTGATCGGCGAGCAGAAGTTCGTCGTTGTGCAGGGCGGCGGGCGCGACGAAGAAGCGGCGCGTGTTGGGCAGATCCATCAGGGGCGGATTGCCTCGGCGACGCGGGGGGCGGCGTGGCCGACAGCGCGGGCCTCGGCGGCGAGAGCTTCCAGGTCGGGCACGTAGACGCGCAGCAGCGTGACGCCATTCGTCCCCGGCAGTAGCGACCAATCGCCGAGCGAGGCGGGCAGCACCACGGACTCGCCGCGTGCGAGGGCGAGGCTGCCAGCATCCCAGCGCAGGTCGGCGGCACCATCAATCAGGGTGAGGATCTCAAACGTGCCGGGATCGGTGGCGTGCTGGCCGCCGTACTGCTCGCCCCAGCGCTCCAGGGCGAAGTATGGACAGGCAACCAGCAGGTCGCGGCCGGGGACGAGGGCGAGTGGCGCCACCTTGCCGTGGGGGGCGGGCGCAAACGTGCTTACATCGAGGGCGCGATCAAGCTGCAACTCGCGCAGCTGGCCGGTCTGCGCATCGCGGCGGCCATAGTCGTAGACGCGGTAGGTGAGGTCGGACTTCTGCTGGATCTCGAAGAGCACAATGCCCGCGTTGATGGCGTGGAGCGTACCGGCGGGCACAAAGACCACATCGCCGGGGGCGACGGGGAGGCTGCCCATGAGCACCTCGACGGTGCCGGCGCGCACGGCGGCGGAGAACTCCTCGCGGTCGCTGGGGCGGCTGAGGCCGTAGGTGACGGTGGCGCCGGGGGTGGCTTCGAGAATATACCATGCCTCGGTTTTGCCGTGGAAGCCGGAGTGGGCCTCGTGGGTATGGGCGTAGGCGTCGTCGGGGTGAACCTGGATAGAGAGGCGGTCGTTGGCGTCGAGGAACTTAGCGAGCAGGGGGAAGTCGGCGCCGTAGCGGGCCATGGTGCGCGTGCCGACGAGGGCCGCGCCATGCTCACGGGTGAGCTCGGCGAGGGTTAAACCGAGGCCCTCGCCCGCGATGATGCGGTTGGCGTCGTAGACCTGCCAGCTCTCGCCAAGGCGGGCGGGGCGGGGCTCAGGCAGGCCAAGCCAGGCGGCGAGGCGCTGGCCACCCCAGATCGGCTCGACGAGCCTGCGCTCGGTGATGATGGGCGAGAGCTTCATATATGATCCGGGCATGTTGTCCACAGATGACACAGATTTCCCGCCCAGGGCGATCAGGGCTTGGGCGCGATCACACGCACGCCAGCGGGCGGCTTGACGCCGGGGCCGTAGGCAAAAAAGTCGTCCCAGGGCGTGTAGCGCGTGTAGTAGCGGTCGGTGCGCGTAGCGCCGCTGGCGAGCGTGATCACGCGGTTGTAGGTGACCTCCACGCCGGCGCGGCCGTGCACCATCTGGCGCACCGCGCCGGAGGGCAGGCTGCGGTCGAGCTGCCAGACGGCGACGCCAGGCTGCTGCCAGTTTTTCGGGAAGGGGCCCTGGTAGCTTACCTTGCGCCCGTCGCTGGAGCCATAGATTTGGAAGGTGACGCGGGCGGCGCCGACGTCGGTGGTGCCGACGACATAAACTGGGGCGGCGGTATCGTTGCGCCAGCGGAAGTCGACGCTGGGGGTGAAGACCGTGGCGTCGAAGCCGAGGATATTCTCGTAGAAGTTGACAACGTGGCTGTGGCCGACGCGCCGTGTGATCTGAAGGCCGGCGTTGGAGACGGCGCGGAAGAGCGTGGTGGAGACCTGGCAGAGCCCGCCGCCGAGCACGCGCTCCAGACGTCCGCCAACAATGCCGTAGCCCTCGACGAAGCCATTGGCCTCGGAGAAGTCGCCCACGGCGACGAACGAGAACTCCGCGCCAGCGGGGACGACGAAGCTATCGACCATGGCTGTGGCGCGGCTGATGTTGGTTACGCGCTCGAACGACGAGCTGTTGAAGCCGGTGCTAGCCTGACCGAGCAGCTCTACCGGGCGGGCGGGCGCCATCTGCGCGGAGGCGACGGAATCCTGCGCGAGCAACTGGCGACCGAGCGGGCTGAGCACAACTTCGGAGGGGGTGCCGGCGCGCTCGGGGTGATACTCGAAGCGGGCGCGCTCGAAGTACTGCACAAGCCGCTCGGTGTTGGCCGCCGGATCGAACTCGCTCAGCTCCTCGGAGATGGGGTAGCCGAAGGCGGCGAGGCCGCCATGGCTCTGCCAGAACCAGGCAAAGGCGCCGCCGATGGTGTGGCCAGACTCTGGAAAGAACGTGCGGGCCGGATCGGGCGAGGCGGCGAGCCACTGGAATGGCGCGTCGGCGCGGCCGGCGCTGACGAGGGCGCCGGCTCGGCTGACGACGACGCGACCCTCGGGCGGGGCGCTTGGGCGATACTCGAAGCGAGCGCGCTCGAAATACTGCACCTGGAGGCCATCGACTCCGACGACCAACTCGGTGAGGGGCAGGCCAAACGTCTCGACGCCGCCGTGGGCGTCGAAGAAGCGCTTGATCTGCATCCCGACGTTGTGGCCGGTCTCGGGGAAGAAGGCGAAGTTCCCGCCCTGGGCGGCCTGGGGCGCGGCGGGGGCGGCGGCGGCGGGGAGCGCGACGGCGGTGAGCAACAGGATCATGAGAAGGACGAGGGGCATCTGGCGCATGGGAAGAACCTCGGGGGGGAGCACGTTTCGCGGGTTCAAGCACGTTTCGCGGCTAAAGCCGCGAACTATCTTTTTATAGGAAGGCCGCCTGCGCGGCCTCACCTGAGGACACCAAAGTGCTAGACGAGATTATAACACGGGGCGGAGAGAGAGAATCTGATATACTTTAAGCACGATGGAACTACGACACCTGCGCTACTTTGAGGCTGTGGCACGCTACTCACACGTGACGCGGGCCGCCGCCGAGCTGCATATTGCCCAACCGGCGCTCAGCAAACAGATCAGCCAGCTTGAGCAAGAGCTGGGCGTGGCGCTCTTTGATCGGGTGGGGCGCAATGTGCGGCTCACCGAGGCCGGCGAGGCGCTGCTGCCCCACGCGCGGGCCGTGATGGCACAGGTGGAGGCGGGCCGGGCCGAGATGGCCGAGCGCATCGGCCTGCGCCGCGGCCGCGCCACAATTGGGACGCCGCCCACCGTGGGCACCAAGCTGCTGCCGCCCGTGCTGGCCGCGTTCAACCGCCAGTACCCAGGGATCGAGCTGCGCCTTCACGAGGCGGGCGTGCAGACCCTGCTCGACCTGCTGGAGACCGGGCTTACCGATGTGGCCGTGGTGACGCTGCCCGTGGAGGATGAGCAGCTTACCGTGATGCCACTGTTCACCGAAGAGATGGTTGTGGCGGTCTGGCGCGAGCACCATCTGGCGGGGCAGGAGGAGGTGGAGATCAGGCAGCTCCAGCACGAGCCGTGGGTGCTCTCGCCGCAGAACTACGAGCTGCGCGAGGCTACGCTCAGCGCCTGCCTGGCCGCCGGGTTCGCGCCGCGCGTGGTGCTCGACGGCGGCGAGACCGATATCCTGCTGCGCTTTGTGGC
>JAYUYB010000746.1:0-7159 GCA_043752655.1 Chloroflexota bacterium | reverse complement strand
TCCACGTGGTCTGCGACCTGACGATCGCCGCCGAGAACGCGATCTTCGGTCAGACAGGGCCGATGGTGGGCAGCTTCGACGGCGGCTACGGCTCGAACCTGCTGGCGCGCATGGTGGGCGACAAGCGCGCCCGCGAGATCTGGTATCTTTGTAGGCAGTACAACGCCGAGCAGGCGCTTGCGATGGGCCTGGTGAACACGGTGGTGCCTTTGGAGCGCCTGGAGGACGAAGGCGTGCAGTGGTCGCGCGAGATCCTGGAGAAGAGCCCGATGGCCCTGCGCTTCCTCAAGGCCGCGATCAACGCCGCCGCCGACGGCCACGCCGGGCTCCAGCAGCTGGCAGGCGACGCCACACTGCTCTACTACCTCAGTGAGGAGGCGCGTGAGGGCAAGCAGGCCTTTCTCGAAAAGCGTAAGCCTAACTTCCGCCGCTTTCGTAGGTTTCCATAGCGTTCTCGTCAGGGCGGCCACGAGGGCCGCCCCGACGCTATCGCATAACTCTAGATATGGTTACAAACCCATCCACCGCGCGTTCCAGCGCAATCAAGTCCTGGCTGATGGCCATCCGCGTGCCCACGCTGCCCGCCGCCGTGGTGCCGGTGCTGGTTGGCTCGGCCACAGCCCTCGCCGACGGCTTCTTCAAGCCTTTCGCCTTTCTGGCGGCGCTGCTGGCCTCGCTGCTCATCCAGATCGGTACCAACCTCGCCAACGACTACTTCGACGCCCAGAAGGGCGCCGACACCGCCGAGCGCATGGGGCCGGTGCGTGTCACCCAGAGCGGCCTGATCGCGCCGGGCACCGTGCGCAACGCCATGCTGCTCTGCTTCGCCCTCGCCGCGCTTTGCGGCGCCTACCTGATCGCCGTAGGCGGCTGGCCCATCCTGCTGATCGGGCTGCTCGCGATCGCCTCCGGCATCCTCTACACGGGCGGCCCCTTCCCGCTCGGCTACAATGGCCTCGGCGACATCTTTACGTTTATCTTCTTCGGGGTTGTGGCCGTGGTCGGCACCGACTACCTGCACAGCGGCGCGTTCCGGGGCGTGGCCTTTCTGGCGAGCCTGCCGGTGGGCATGCTCGTCACGGCGATTATCGTGGTGAACAACCTGCGCGACGCGTCCACTGATCGCAAGGCGGGCAAGCGCACGCTGGCGGTGATCTTTGGCGAGCGCTTTGCGCGCACTGAGTACGCGCTGCTGGTGATCGGCGCCTACCTGATCCTGCCGGTGATCTGGATGTGGGGCGGCGGCTCGCCGTTCTGCCTGATCGCCTGGCTCAGCCTGCCCCTGGCCATGCCGCTGCTGGACACGGTGGGCAAGGAGCGCGGCCGCGCCCTCAACGCCGCCCTGCGCGGCACCGCCCGCCTGCATATGCTCTTCGGCGCCCTGCTCACGCTGGGCTTGCTGCTCGGTTAAGCCCAACCAGCATATATTCATCCGCAGATTACGCAGATTGCGCAGATTGATTATCCAGCACGAGCCCCGCTTCATCTGCGTAATCTGCGTAATCTGCGGACAGCACTATGCAGCTCCCCGACTGGCTCGCCCGCCGCGCCGCGCTCCACCCCGCGCGCCCCGCCATCATCGCGGGCGACGAGACATACTCCTTCGCCGCGCTCCACGCCTGGGCGGACCAGCTCGCCGCGCAGCTCGCCGCCCTCGGCGTTGCCAAGGGTGATCGCGTCGCCATTCTGGCGCGCAACAGCCCCGCCTACGCCGCCGTCGTCCACGCCGCGCCGCGCCTCGGGGCCATCCTCGTGCCGCTCAACACGCGCCTCGCCCCCGCCGAGCTCGCCTGGCAGCTCGCCGACTGCGGCGCCACCGCGCTGCTCCACGACGCTTCCAACGCGGAGCTTGCCGCTAGCCTGAATGAGACAGGGAGACAGGGAGACAAGGAGACAAGGAGAGGCGCGCTACTGCTTGCCCTTGAGGATCTCGCGCCCACCGTCCCGCGCCCACCGTCCACCGTCCACCGTCCACCGTCCACTATCGACCTCGCCGCCCCCCACACGCTCATCTACACCTCGGGCACCACGGGCCGCCCCAAGGGTGTGCTGCTCAGTGCTGGCAACCACTGGTGGAGCGCCACCGCCTCGGGGCTTAACCTTGGCCTGCACAGCGACGACCGCTGGCTTGCCGTGCTGCCGCTCTTCCACGTCGGCGGCCTCTCGATCTTGATGCGCGGCGCCATCTACGGCATCCCCGTGCTGATCCACGAGCGCTTCGACCCCGCCGCCGCGCTCCACGCCATCGAGCACGAGGGCGTCACCATCGCCTCGTTCGTGGCGATCATGCTCCAGCGCCTGCTCGATCTCGCAGGCGAGCGCCCGTTCCCCGCCCACTTCCGCTGCGCGCTGCTCGGCGGCGGCCCCGCGCCCCTGCCGCTGCTGGAGGCGTGCGTGGCCCGTGGCGTGCCCGTGGTGCAAACGTACGGCATGACCGAGACGGCCTCACAGGCCGCCACGCTCGCACCCACCGACGCCCTGCGCAAGCTCGGCTCTGCCGGCCAGCCCCTGCTGCCGCTGGAGCTGCGCATCGACGCCGATGGCCGCGAGGCCGCGCCCGGCGAGGCCGGCGAGATCTGCGTGCGCGGCCCCATGGTCACCGCTGGCTACTACGGGCAGCCCGAGGCCACGGCGGCCGCGATCGTGGACGGCTGGCTGCACACGGGCGACATGGGCCACCTGGACGCCGAGGGCTTTCTCTACGTGCTCGACCGGCGCAGCGACCTGATCATCTCCGGCGGCGAGAACATCTACCCCGCCGAGGTCGAGGCGTCCCTGCTGGCCCACCCCGCCGTGCAGGAGGCTGGCGTCGTAGGCGTGCCCGACGCGCAGTGGGGCCAGATGCCGGTGGCCTACGTGGTGCTGCGCCCCGAGCACACGCCCAGCGACGCGCTCGCCGAGGAGCTGATCGCCTTCTGTCGCGCCCGCCTCGCCGCCTACAAGCTGCCGCGCAGCATCAGCTTCGCCGCCGAGCTGCCGCGCACGGCCTCCGGCAAGCTGCGCCGCGCCGCGCTGCGGGAGACTTGAGCTTCCCGGAAGCCTTCCCGGAAGCTTCTCAGCTACAGTCCCGCCCGCAGCAGCTTGATCGGCTTGCCCAGAAACGAGCGGATATGCCGCCGCGTCACGTCGGGGTTCTCGAAGTGCGGCCAGTGCCCCGCCCTTGCCAGCACGACCAACTCCGCCATCGGCCACTCGATGTCCACCGCGCTCGCGTCGCGCAGCGGCACGGTGTTATCCTCCATGCCCCAGAGCACCAGGGCCGGGATGGTGAGGCCGCCGAGCTTGCCCTGCAGGTCGCTCTCCCGCATGGCCCAGAAGCACTCGGCCCGCACGCGCCCCTGCCCCGGCCGCCGTGCGTCGGCCCGCAGGCGATGGTAGTCGTTCTCGGAGATCTCGCTGCGCTCGGCGAACGAGGCCGGCCGCATCAGCCGGTCTGTCAGGTTGAGCAGGTACGGCTCGAAGCGCGACAGGATCTTCCCCGCCACGCGTGAGCGCTCCAGCATCGTGATTGGCGCGATGAACCAGTTGATCCAGTAGGAGAGTCGGCCGCTGATCGTCGGGCAGATCAGGGCCATGCGCTCCACCAGCTCCGGGTGGCGCAGCCCCAGGCTCACGCTGATCATGCCGCCCATCGAGTGGCCCAGCAGCACCACCGGCAGTTCCGGGCTCAGCTGCTTGATCAGCCCAGCCAGCAGGTCGGCGTAGGCCGGGATCGTTGCCGACTCGCGCAGGGGCGGCGACTCGCCGAAGCCCGGCAGATCAACCGCCACGCAGCGGTAGCGCTCGCTCAGGAAGGGCAGCAGCGGCGAGAGCGCGTACCACGAGCTCGACCAGCCGTGGATCAGCAGCAGCAGCCGCCCGCGCGCCGGCCCCTGCTCGCGCACCACGATCTCCTGGCCGTCCACCGTGTAAACCTTGCGCACTGGACCCTCGCGCTCCTGGCGCTCGGCGGTGCTCAGTGGCCCCCCGCGCATCTGGCGCGCACGCGCCTGTAGCCCCGCGAAGTAGTCGGTCCCGGTGATCTCCTCCACCTCGCGCTGCTTCTTGCCCTGGTCGATCTCGATGCGCAGGTCGCTGATCTCCTGGCGCAGCTGCTGCTCGCGGGTGTAGGCCGAGAGCGCCGCCGCAGCCAGAGCGCCAAGCGACTCGATCATCTGCTGGGCCATCGCGTCGAAGGCCGTCACCTGCCCGTCGGCGTCGTGGGCGTTGATCAGCTGCAGCACGCCGATCACGCGGCCTAGCCCTTCTTTGAGCGGGATGTTTAGGACCGAGGTGGTGCGGTAGCCTGTGCGGGCGTCGAACTCGCGTGTGCCGGAGAAGTCGTAGCCCTCGGCGTCGTAGGCGTCTGCGAGGTTAATCGTCTTGCCCTCGAGGGCCGCGTGCGTCACCACATAGTTGTAGAGCGGCTGCGCGCTCTGCTCGTCGTAGAGCCGCAGGGGCGGGAAGGGAATATCCTTGCCCGAGATGCCGCCCATAGCGATGTTCAGCGAGCGGTTACGCACGATCACAAAGCGCAGCTTGTCGTCTTCGGTGCGCAGGTAGAGTGTGCCGCCGTCGGCGAGGCAGAGCTCCTGGGCTTTTACCACGATCTTCTCGAGCAGCTGGTTGAAATTCTTCTCCACGCTGAGGGCTACGCCGAGCGGGATGACAACATCGAGCAGATCCGCGCTGCGGCGCTTCTCGTCCTTGATCTGCTTGAGGTAGTCCGCCTCCATGTCGCGCAGGCGCTTCTTGAACAGGCAGGCCCCGATGCGCGCCTTGAGCAGCACCTGGTCGAAGGGCTTGGGCAGGTAATCGTCGGCGCCAAGCTCCACGGCCCGCACCACGCTCGCCATATCGTCGAGGGCCGAGAGCACAATCACTGGCACCCGGCTCAGCTCTGGGTCGTCGCGCATGGCCTGGAGCACACCGTAGCCATCGAGCTCTGGCATCATCAGGTCGAGCAGCACAAGGTCGAAGGGGCGCGCCCGCAGCAGCTCGAGCGCCTGGCGGCCATTCACGGCGTGAAAGGCCTCGTAGCCAAGGCGCTCCACGCGGCGGCCGAGCATGTCGCGGTTGAGGCCGTTGTCGTCGACGATCAGCAGCGTGCCGCCGCGCATGTCGGTGCTAGGGGCGTGCTCGCCAGGGGCGGGGGCGTTGCTCTGTGGCTCGCTGAGGGTAGGGACGCTGGTGTAGAGC
This sequence comes from Chloroflexota bacterium, assembly GCA_043752655.1. Lineage (GTDB taxonomy): Bacteria > Chloroflexota > Chloroflexia > Chloroflexales > Chloroflexaceae > OHK40. The sequence continues at coordinate 1,981 of JAYUYB010000746.1, read as the reverse complement.
ACGGCGCCGGCGGCGAGGTCGCTCAGGTGGGCGGCGGCGGCGGCGATCTTCAGCAGGTCGGGCACGTAGCCTGCGGGACCCTCTAGCTGCGCCAGATCGGCCAGATCCTCGCAGATCTGGGCGACAGCGGCCACGTGTGGGGCTAGCCGGGGCTGGAGGCGGGCCAGGCTCGCGGTGGGATCGGCCACCTCTAGATCATCCAGGCAGGCGTTGATCGCGGCCAGCATGGCGCGGCCGGCGGCCACCACATCGTGCAGCACGGCGAAGCGCTCGGGCTGCTCAAGCTCCTCGGCCTCTTCGAGCAGCATCTCGCTGAAGCCGATGATATGGTTCACCGGCGTGCGCAGCTCGTGGCGGATCGCCTGCGTGCGCGGGGTCGGGTCGGCGACGGGCTCGCCCGGCTCGGAAGAGGGCCTGTCCATAGGCGCACTGTGCTCTGTCGCAGAAGTTCTGCATATGCTAAACGAGCGTGGTGGTGGAAATGGGCGGCATTACGGAGGGCGCCCCTATGGCCGCGCCGCCGCCTGTGCTCGCGCCGCCCGGCCGCCCCGGATAGTGCTCTCCAGCGTGTAGATCGCCAGTGCGGCCCACACCATAGCGAAGCCGATCAGGCGCGCGGTGGTGAGCGGCTCGCCAAACAGTGTTACGCCTAGCGTAAACTGGATGGTCGGCGCGATGTACTGGAGGATGCCGAGGGTGGTGAGCGTGAGCCGACGCGCGCCGGCGGCGAAGAGCAGCAGGGGGACCGCCGTGACCGCACCGGCGCCGATCAGCAGCAGCGTGCTGGCGATACCGGCGTGGGGGAAGACGCCAACGCCCAGGCGCTCCTGCCAGAGCAGAAAGCCCAGGGCTGGCAGGAACATCAGCAGCGTCTCAAACGTCAGGCCCTCCAGCGAGCCGAGCGGCGCCGTCTTGCGCAGCAGCCCGTAGATCCCAAACGACACCGCGAGGCTCAGGGCGATCCAGGGCGGTGCGCCGAGCTGCACGGTGAGGTAGAGCACGCCGCCCAGCGCCACGGCCACCGCGAGGGCCTGGCCTGGCCGCAGCCGTTCTTTAAGGAAGAGCACGCCAAGCAGCACATTGACCAGCGGGTTGATAAAGTAGCCCAGGCTGGTCTCCACCACATGCTCGGCGTTCACGGCCCAAATGTAGATGCCCCAGTTTACCGACAGCAGCAGGGCCGAGAGCGCGAAGACCGCCAGGGTGCGCGGGGTGCGCAGGGCCTCATACAGCCAGGCCCACCCGCCGCGCCGCAGCGCCACCAGGGCCAGCGTAACCACGAGCGCCCACACCACGCGGTGGGCGAGGATCTCCAGGGCGGGCACGCTGTGCAGCGCCCGCCAGTAGAGCGGCAGCAGGCCCCACAGCATGTAGGCGCCCGCGCCGTAGATCAGACCTTTGTTCTTCATCGTTCTATTGTACAGCTGTCAGCTGTGCTGCTGGCGGGCATGGGTGGGACGAGACAACGCCACTTTGATGGAACCCGCCGCAAGCCACGAAAACTGCCTGAAAACGCGGCGACTCCCACCAGTCGGGTGCGCTTTGTCGTATTTCCAAATCCTCGCTCGAAATAAGCAGTAGCCTGAAGCTTAGTTCGCTACTATTACACGGTCACGGCCTGCATTTTTGGCTTGATATAGAGCGGCATCGGCGGCTTTCATGACGGTTTCCAAGGTTGACCCATCCATGGGGAAAACAGCCACACCTATCGATAGAGTCACAATCTCAAGCATCTGGTTCTGAAAGGGTATACGCAAGTGCTTGATCCCTTGGCAAATATGTTCAGCGCGCTCGCGGGCAACTTCCTGCGAGGCATCGGGCAGGATGAGGATGAACTCTTCACCCCATAACGACAGGCAATGTCTGCTATGCGGGTGTGCTGTTGCAAAAAACCGCCCAATCGTCGCAACAACTCGTCGCCACCCGCATGCCCGTAGGTATCATTGAGCCGCTTGAAGTGATCGATGTCCAGCATGATAAT
>JAYUYB010000745.1:0-2863 GCA_043752655.1 Chloroflexota bacterium | reverse complement strand
TGGCAGCCGTCTTTCTGGTGCTGGCCTTGGTCACGAGCCTGCCGCTCTTCTCCTAATCACGAGTCGGCATGGCACGAAGAATCCGCTGGCAGATCGTCATCGCTGTCCTAAGCACCCTGCTGGTGGTGATCCTCCTGGGCCGCCTCGCCCTAAACAGCGCCTCGGTAGCGAGCCCGATCACTGGTGGCTCCTATGTCGAGGCGCTTGTAGGCGCGCCCAAGCAGCCCATCCCCCTGCTGAACGATCCCCTCGCCGACCCGTCTGGCCGCAGCCTGAGCGCGCTGATCTTCGAGGGGCTGGTGCGCGTGGGCGCCGATGGCCTGATCGAGCCGGCTCTCGCCGCCTCCTTCGAGCTCGACGAGAGCGGCACCAGCTACCGCTTCAACCTGCGCCGCGATATCACCTGGCACGATGGGCGCCCTTTCACCGCCGACGATGTCGTCTTTACGCTGCGCAGCCTCCAGGTGCTCGAGTCGCCTGGCGAGCCCGCTGTGGCCGCGATCTGGCAGGACGCGCTCGTGGATCGCCTCGACGACTACACGGTGCGCGTTACGCTCACCGCGCCCTACGCGCCCTTCCTCAGCATGGCACGCGTGCCCATCCTGCCAGCCCATCTGCTCGCCAGTATCCCGCCCGACCAGTGGCCCAGCTCGCCCTTCGCGGCCAGCCTCGTCGGCACGGGGCCGTACGCGCTGGAGGAGCTGCGCGACGACCGCGCCCTGCTGCGTGCGAACGAGCGCTACCGCGACGGTCGCCCTTACATCGATCAGCTGGAGCTGCGCTTCATCGCCAGCCCCGAGGCGGCCCAGGCCGCGCTCAATCGCGGCGACGTGACGGCCTTTGGCGAGCGGGTGACGCCTCAGAGCGTGCTGGCAGAGCCGGCCGCCGGCCTGCGCGCCGCCACCGTGCCCCTAGACGAGTACACCATCCTCAGCTTCAACCTGCGCCGTGCGCCGCTTAACGAGCAGCCGCTGCGCCGCGCCCTCGCCCACGGCCTCAGCAAAGATGCCCTGATCGAGCGCGCCCTCGGCGGCGCAGCAGCACCGCTCGCTACCCCGATCATCCCCGGCTGGTGGGCCTACAACCCAGGGGCAGCCTGGTATGAGCCCGACCGGGCCACCGCCGAGCGCATCCTCTCGGAGCTTGGCTTCGAGCTGGGGGTCGACGGTGTGCGCCAGCGCCGTGGGCAGCCGCTGCGCCTGGAGCTGCTGGTAGACGCCGAGCCCATGCGCCGCGCCACCGCTGATGAGGTCGCGCGCCAGTGGGGTGAGCTCGGCGTGCAGGTGGAGGTAGTGGAGCTTGAAGGGCCGGCGCTGCTAGAGCGCCTGCGCCGCTATAGCTTCGACCTGGCGATCCATAGCTGGGCGCGCCTCGGTACCGACCCCGACCCTACGCCGCTCTGGCACTCCGGCATGGCCAACGGCGGCCTCAACTACGCGGGCCTCGCCGACGACGAGATCGATAACTTGCTCGACAGCGCCCGCGAGGAGAGCGAGTTGTCCGCACGCAGCGCCGACTACGCCGCCTTCCAGCAGCGCTGGATCGAGCTGGCGCCAAGCATCACGCTCTACCAGCCGCTCTATCGTTTCTCCGCCTCGCAGCGGCTTGGCGGCGTGGGCCTATACGACCCTGCAAGCAGCGCTGGCCAGATCCTCTTTGGCCGCGAGGACCGCTACCGCAGCGTGGCTCGCTGGTACACCGATAGCTACCGCGAGATCCAGGGCGATCTGAGGTAGTGCTTGGCTGGCGGCCAGCACGTTCGTTTACGGAAACCTTGGCCCGAAAGTCCACCAGAGCTGCCGCAGCAGCAGGCGCGCCCGCCACGCACTTGTGGTATGCTCTGGCTGGCCCCCTGTTTCCTCCGCATGAGCTGGAAAGGAGCGTCCATGTTGAGCTCAAGCAAGCTGCGGCGCCGTAGCGGGCTGGTTGCCGTGGCGCTAGTTGTGGCGGCCCTTGTACTGCTTGCGCCACGCCCAAGCGCCGCCCAGGCGGCCGAGCGCTGCTTCCCCGAGACGGGCTTCTGCATCAGCGGGTCGATCCGCGCCTACTGGGAGCGCAACGGCGGGCTGGCCGTTTTTGGCTTTCCGATCAGCGGGCAGCGCCGCGAGACCGTGGAGGCAAGCTGGGTTGGCCCGGTGCAGTGGTTCGAGCGCGACCGGCTGGAGGATCACTCTGGCGACGGCCAGGGCGTGCTGGCCGGCCGCCTCGGCGCGCGCTCCCTGGAGCTTCAGGGCATCAACTGGCAGGCCCTGCCCGGCGACAGCGCCGCGACCCCCGGCTGCCGCTTCTTTCGCGAGACGCAGCTGAACCTCTGCCAGCCCTTTCTGGGCTACTGGGAGCGCAACGGCGGCCTGGAGCGCTTTGGCTTCCCGCTTTCCCGCGCGCGCCCCGAGACGCTCCAGGGCCGCGAGTACAGCGTGCAGTACTTCGAGCGCCGCCGCATGGAGCTGCACCCCGAGAACGTCGGCACGCCCTACGAGATCCTGCTTGGCCTGCTTGGCCGCGACGTGTTTGCCGCCGAGGGCGATCAGAACCTTGCGCCAATCGCCCCTGGCGACCTCGCAGCCGACGTGCAGCAACCCATCCTCGACGTAGCCTACAGCCACCTGCGCGCCGAGTTTCCGCGCACCAAGCTCGCTGTTGGGCTGGCGGATGTGGTGGGCGACTACGCCCTGGTGATCGGCAAGCCGTTCGGCCAGGCCGCCGTGTATCTCTACCTTGTTCGCGAGGGCCCAACGTGGCAGGTGAGCGTGACGAGCCCCATGCTCGGGCCGCAGCGCGCGCGCCAGGGTGGCTTCCCCGAGCAACTGCTTGGCGCCAGCGACCGCGCAACCATCCTCAGCCTGCTCGCCCAGGCCCAAAG
>JAYUYB010000744.1:0-2866 GCA_043752655.1 Chloroflexota bacterium | reverse complement strand
GCGGCGGTTGAACAGCCCGGTCAGCGGGTCGCGGATCGCCTGCTCGCGCAGCGCGACCCGCATCTGGACATTGGCCAGGCCGAGGGCCGCCTGCTCGGCCAGGGCCCCGGCGAGCTGCGCGTGGTCGACCCTCACCGCTGACGCTGTTACGGGATCTGCAATGCGCGGCAGCCGTAGCTGCAGCACCCCGCGCACGCTGCCATCCACGACGAGCGGCACACAGAGGGTATGCTGGAGCGCGTGTGGCGACCCAGTGGTACACATACACCCATGCTCTGCCTCTGCATCCGCGACCCCACCGTGGCCAAGCACCCAGCACGCCTGGGGCTGGAAGGCCATTGGGGAGGGTGTGGTCGCGCCCCAGCACGCAACCGCCTCAACCGTTGGGGCTGGGCGCGCTCGATATAGAGCGCGCCATCGGCGTCGGGGAACAGCCGCCGGCCGGCCTCCACAATCACCGCATAGCTCTCTTCGATCACGGTGCAGCGGAGCAGGGCGCCGCCCAGGGCGCTGAGGGTCGCTATCTGTTCTGTCCGCTGCTGGAGGGTCACCACCACTGAGCGAAGCTCGGTGTTGGCCGCCAGCAGCGCAGCCTCGGCCTTCACCCGCGCGCTGATCTCGTGTAACACCACGACCATCCCAGTCAGCGTTTCGCGATCATCGCGAATGGGTGTGGCGCTGCATTCTACTGGCCAGGTCTGCCCGTCGTGCCCAATGAGCATGATCGGCCCGGCTGGCGGGCTCAGGGCGCTGATCTGAAGCGCCTGCGCGGACAGCTCTGCGATTGGGCGGCGGGTAGTCGCATCGAGCAGGATGAGGGCCTCGGACAGCAGCTTGCCCATGACCGCCTCGGGCGCGAGGCCGATCAGCAGTGCGGCCCGTGCGTTGACAAAGGTCACCCGCCCGGCGGTGTCGGTCACCACCACGCCGTCCCCGATACTGCGCAGGGTGGTGGCGAAGCGCTGCTCGCTGTCGCGAAGCTGCGCCTCGATCTGATGTTTGTGGTGGGCAACCGCTATGGTGCTCCGCAGCACCTGCTCGTCGAAGGGCTTCACCAGGTAGCCAAAGGGCGCAGTCGCCACCGCGCGCGTAACAGTCGCAGTGTCTGCGTGCGCGGTGAGGTAGATCACCGGCACCTGGAAGCGGTCGCGCATAATCTGCCCAACGCCGATCCCATCGGTCTCCCCGCGCAGGTGAATATCGAGCAGCACCAGGTCCGGCCGCAGGTCGGCCACAGCGTCGAGCGCGTCGGCAGCCATATCGACGATACCGACCACGCTGTGGCCGAATTCCTCCACGAGATCCGCGATGTCGCGGGCAACAATAGCCTCGTCTTCAGCGATAAGAATGCGCATAGTAGTTCGCTTTGTGATAAGTGCGCGATCAGGGCGTGCGTGCGGGTTAGGCCCGCCTATCCACCGTCCACCGTCTACCGTCCACCGTCAGGCGAGCTTCGCCAGCAGCTCCGCCTCCTTCTCCGCGCTCAGCCCCGCGCGCCATGCGTGATCGGCCGGGCGCGTGGCGGCCCAGGCGAGCGTGTCGGCGACGGTAGCGTGGGTGGGCCGGTAGCGCAGCCCCTCGGCCACCGCCTTCGCGCTGCTCACCTGCGAGAAGCCCACCATGTCGGGCGTGTCGGGCACCCAGAGCGGCAGCTCGCTCCAGGCCTGCACGCCCTGTTCTGCGAGGAACGCCGCGCTCGCCCAGACCGGCTCCACGGGCACCCCGGCCGCAGCGCCACAATCCGCCAGCAGCGCGTCAAGCGGCTGCGGGGCCTCGGGGCCGGTGGCGTTGTAGACGCCGGTGCTGCCCCGCTCGACCATACTGATCGTCCAGGCGGCGAGGTCGCGCACGTCGATGTACTGCACCAGGTAGCCGGGCTGCTCCGGGGCGATGAACGGCCCGCCACGGGCCACGCGCACCGGCCAGTAGGTGAAGCGGTCGGTGGGGTCGTCGGGGCCGACGATCAGGCCGGGGCGGATGAGCAGCGCGCGACCTGGCAGGGCGGCCTCGGCGGCCTGCTCGCAGAGCGCCTTGAGCGGCCCGTAGCTTTCGCCCGTAACCTCCTCGACCGTAGGGTCGGCGAGCGTGCCCACGGGTGCCGACTCGTCGATGCCCACCTGGGCGTACTCGGCGTAGACAGAGATGCTGGAGATGAAGCTGTAGTGGCCCACGTTGGGCGCGAGCAGCTCGGCCGAGGCGCGCACCAGGCGCGGCACGTAGCCGCAGGTGTCGATCACGGCGTCGAAGCTGCGGCCCTCCAGGGCGGAGAGATCCGCGTTGCGGTCGCCGCGCAGCTTCTCCACCTCTGGGAACAGCTCGGGGCCGTGCTGCCCCCGGTTGAACAGCGTGAGCGTGTGGCCCCGCGCCAGGGCCGCCTCCACCAGATGTCGGCCAACAAAGATCGTTCCGCCAAGTATGAGCAGCTTCACGTATGCCTCCTAATCTTTGCGTCACTATCGATCGTAAGGGCGCCCTTACGATCTATGGCTGAGCACAAACTGGCGCGCGGCGGCAGCGTCCTCAAGGCGCACGTGCTCGATGATCAGCGGCGCGCTGAGCTCGGCCCGCGCGATGGCGTCAAGCAGGGCCGGGTAGTCGAGCAGGCCCTGGCCAGCGGCGGGCATGTCGAGCTGCCCATCGCGCAGCCGCATATCCTTAAGATGCACGAGGCCGACGTAGCGCGCCAGGGTGGCCACAGCAGCGGGGATCAGCTCGGCCTGGCGCTCCCACAGGGCTGGCGGGAGCAGATTAGGCGGGTCGAGTACCAGGCGCAGGTAGGGCGAGCCCACCTCGGCGCAGAAGGCGGCGGCCCGCTCCGGCGTGCCGAGCACGTGGGTGAAGAACGGCTCCAGCACAAGCACGCCCT
>JAYUYB010000743.1:0-7191 GCA_043752655.1 Chloroflexota bacterium | reverse complement strand
CCAGCCGATCGTGCCAGGCAGCTTGCGCGCGCCACCGCGATCTTCGAGCGCCTCGGCTGTGCCTACGAGCTCGCGGCGATCCGGCAACTGGAAAGCCCGGTGCTGATTCTGGACGGTAGACGGTAGACGGTGGACGATAGACGGTGGACGGTGGACTGTGCCGCTCCTGCCGTCTTTCTGCGGTTCACCATCTGCGTAATCTGCGTAATCTGCGGACAAAAATAGACCGGCCACCCTACACCCAGCGGTCGATCTCATCCACCGCAGCGGCAGCCTCACCGAGCAGCGCAGCCCCACCGAGCGCGGCCAGGGCGGGCGCGGCAAGCTCCAGGGCGCGCAGCGCCTCTTCGCGGCCAACCGTGGCGGCGCGCAGCGCGTCGCCAAGCGCGGCCAGCGCAAGCTCGGGGCTGTGGCCAACCAGCGCACGAGCGAGCCCTGCCCCTACCCGCGCTTGCTCGGTCGGTCGACCGATCCTCGCCATCAGCGCCGCAGCTGCCTCGCTCTGCCCGTGCTCGGCAAGCGCCACGGCCACCGCCGCCAGGTAGCGGCCTCGCGCCTCGACGCCTGCCAGGGTCTCGGGATGGCTCGCCACAGCAAGCGCCTGGGCCGCGAAGCCCGCCGCTACCATCGGCGGCGCGATCAGGGCGAGGGCGCGGGCGCGCTCGGCGGGCAGCTCGATGGCAAGCGCCATCGCTAGCGCTGCGATCACCTCGCCGACGCGTGCCCGCTCTACCGCAAGGTCAGCGGCGGCCTGCGCCCGCTGGTCGTCGGCGCTGATCCGGCCCACCAGCTCCATAGCCTCGTCCCAGCGCCCCTCGGCGGCCAGCAGGCGGGCAAATTCCTCGTAGGCCCAGGCCCGCTCGTCGTCGTCGTTGATGACGGCCAGCAGCTCACGGGCCTCCGCATGATCGCCGCGCTGCGCCAGGGCCACCGCCACACGGGCCAGGGCCCGGTCGCGCTCCTCGCCCGCAGGTAGCTCGTCGGCGAGCGCCAGGGCACGCTCGCGCCGCCCCAGCGCCGCCAGGGCTGCGGCCAGTGCCACCACCAGGGGCACGCGGTCGTCGCCCGTCACGGCGCCGATGTCGCGCGTAGCCCGCTCAAGCGCCAGCATAGCCACAAGCCCCTCCAGGCCAAGCCGCAGGTCGATCAGGGCCGCCACCCGCACATCCACGGCGCTGATCGCCTCGGCGGCGGCAAGTGCGCCCCCATCGTCGCCCACGCTGGCCAGCGCGCGCGCAAGGCGGGCCAGGCCACGGTCGCGCTGGCCCTGGCTGGGCAGCGCGTCGATCCGCGCGCGGGCTGCGGCCTCGTCACGGCCCACATCGTCGCAGGCCAGCTCGATCTGCGCCCAGGCCGAGACAGTCTCCAGGGTCAGCTCCTCCAGCAGCATCGCGCCGCGCGCGTCCCCGGCGCGCAGTAGCTCTACGCCCACCTCGGCCCGCGCCCAGACGCCCATTCCTTCGTGGAGGATGCTGCGCGCCAGCTTCTGCGCGCGGTCACGCTCCCCCGTGGCGAGCAGCCTGCGCACAACGTGGGTCTCGATCATGGCGCGACGCTCCAGGTGCTCGGTGCGCTCCGCAATCTCGAGCGCCACCTCCACGCCGCCAAGCTCAAGCGCGGCCTCGGCGAGCGTGGCAAACAGCGCCTCACGGCTGTCGCGCCACGCCCGCGAGTTTGGCGTGGCCTCCAGGTCGAGCGCGCGTGAGAGCAGCCGCATCGCTGCCGAGCGCATGCGGTTGTTGTAGCAGATCTCACCAAGGCGGCGCAGGATCAGCGCCTTAGCGTGGCCGTCGGGTAGCCGCTCAACGCTGTCGAGCACGCGCCTGAGCGATGGCTCGCGGCCGCCGCGCTCCAGGCCGGCGCTAAGCGCCTCTCCAGCCGCCTCGGGCGCAAGGTCACGGGCGCCAGTGGCTAGCACCCCCGCCATTATTGTGGCGCGCACCAGGCGCAGCGCCGGGCCCACGCTGGCGGCGGCCCGCAGCTCCCAGCGCGCAGCATCTAGCGCCTCGGCAAGCCGCCCGTCACGCTTCTCAGCAAGCAACCGCTCACGGCTCACAATCCGCGGCAGCACCGTGTCGCGGGTTGCCTCCAAGGCCAGAGCGGCATGGCGGGCGAGCTGGTGTCCCAGGTAGCGCTCCACAGGTGTAGGCTCAACCTGGCGGCCAGCTCCTTTGCGCGTACTCGCATTCTCGGCCTGCGCGAGCGCCAGCACCGCTAGATCCTGGTGCGCCGCCGTCAGCTCGCGCTGGGCCACGCGCGCCAGCAGGGCCGGGGCAGCACTGTGGGCGAAGGCTGCCAGCAGCAGTGGCGCGGCGGACCCACGCTCATCGCCTCGGGCCGACGCCTGCACCTGCAAGTCGATCAATCCCAGCTGCTCCCAGCGCGCAAGCAGCGCGTCGGGATCGGCGCCGGTTAGCTCGGCGGCGAGCGGCAGCGGCAGCGGCTCGCCAGCGGCGGCAAGCACGGCGGCGAGGCGGCGCTCCGACCCCGCGAGACTATCCCACCACGAGCTTAGCAGGGCGTCCAGCCCTGCCGGCAGCGCGCCAGGCTCCAGCTCGCCTGAGCGTAACCGCGCCAGGGCCAGGCCCAGGTAGAGGAAGTTGCCCGCGCTCGCACCCACTAGCGCGTCGCTCCAGGCCGGGTCGCAGCCGAGCGCAGCCAGGGCGCGGGTCTGCGCCACGTGCAGCTCGGGGTCGTCGTCGGGGAGGCGCATGCGCAGCGTGGGCGGGTATGGCGTGGGGGCGTCGGGCGCGCAGCCGAACAGCAGCACAACCCCGCGCGGAAGCTCGGCGGGCAGCGGCGTGGGGCCGGGGCGCAGCGGCTGTCCAGGCGCAGCCAGATCGTCAATCAGCAAAGCGATGGGCGCCACGCTGCTGCGGGCAGCGGCTGCCTCGGTGAGCAGCTGCTCCAGGGCGGCCGGGTCTGTGCTCACAGTCGGGTCTAGCAGCGGCACGGCGGGCCGGTGCAGCGCTACAAGCTGGGCGTATAGCGCGGTGATGGCATCCGGGGCGTCGGCGGCGAGCCAGATGGGAAGCGGCGCCCGCACTGCTAGCGCCGCGAGCAGACTCGTCACGCCGCTGCCTGGTGGCCCCTCCAGCGTGATCAGGCCGCCGCGTGGGTCGCGCAGCGCTGCGGCGAGCGCCTCGCTCAGCCGGGGCCGCTCCTGGAATCGGGCGAGGTTGGCGCCGATGCGGGCGGCCTGACGGCGCAGTCCCACCTCCACCGAAGCCCGCAGGGCGGGAAAAGCTTCCAGGGCGGCGAAGGCGCGCGGAAGCTGCTGAGCGTACTGTTCCATATCCCCATGGTAGCGCATCTCGTGCAGCGGCGCCAACGCCCTACACGCAACAAAAACGCCCGCAGATTGCGCAGATCGCGGCCCTTCGGCTCTGCGTCATCTGCGTCATCTGCGGACGCTAACCGGGCTTGCTCAGCCCAGAAGCCTACTTGACGACAGCGGTGGCGCCAACCTCAGTAAGCTTGGCCTTGGCGGCGTCGGCCTCCTCCTTGGAGATCGCCTCCTTGACCGGCTTGGGGGCGGCCTCGACCAGATCCTTGGCCTCCTTCAGGCCGAGGCTGGTGAGCTCGCGCACCACCTTGATCACCTGGATCTTGTTGGGGCCAACTTCCTGGAGCAGCACGTCGAACTCCGTCTGCTCCTCGACGGGCGCGGCGGCGACGGCGCCGTCACCGGCGGCAGCTCCGCCCATGGGCATCGCGCCCATCATCATAGGAGCGGCGGCGGTGACGCCCCACTTCTCCTCCATCGTCTTCTTCAGCTCGACCAGCTCGAGCACGTTCAGCACCTCGATCGACTCAATGATCTCGTTTACCTTATCGCTAGCCATGGGTCTTGCACTCCTTAAAACAGCATACTACTGGTTCGCGCTCCAAACGCCCCTCGCGCTCCAAACGTCGCTTACGCCGCCTCGCCGGCGGGCTGAAGCTGGTCGATGCGAGCCTGGATCACGAAGACCACGTTCGAGATCACCGCGTTGATCACGCCGACCACGCCCGAAACCGGCGCCGCGATGCCGCCGACCACCATAGCCAGGGCCTGCTCACGCGTGGGCAGCTTCGTCACCGCGTCGATGCCGTCGGCCATAAGCACCGTCGTCCCCAGCACGCCGCCCTTCAGCTTCAGCGGCTTCAGCGGCGCCTTCGACGCGTCGAGCATTACCTTGGCGACCTTGCCGATGTTGTCGTAGCCGAACGTGATCGCCGTGGGCCCCTCCAGGAAGGGCTCGATGCTTTCACGCCCGGTGTTGCGGGCTGCAAGCCGCAGTAGCGTGTTCTTGGCCACGATCATCTCGGCGCCATTCTCGCGCAGCTTGGCGCGCAGGGCCGTAAGCTCCGCCACCGTAAAGCCGCGGTAGTCGGCCACAATCGCCAGCTGCGAGCGCTGCATCTTCTCCGTCAGCTCGCTCACCAGATCGATCTTCTGTTGTGTTGGCACGTATTCACCCCCTCTCCGCACAAAATAAAACGGCCGACGCGTCCTAGACGCGGCGACCGATGCATGGGGCCTGCGGCGGCCCACACGCGCTGAGCGGGCAGGGCAGACCTGCCAAAACTCAGCTCAGTCTACCTCGGCTGGCGGCCAAAAGGCCATTAAGGGCGAAGCCCACCAAGCGTTCTAGGGTAGCTATTCAGTTAGAAGGCCAGATTATACCACAGCTTTCCGTATGCCCTGCGCCTGTTGGGACCAAAAATAGCCCTGAAATCTGTGGCCTCTATAGACAACCAGCCCGGCACGCACTACGCCACAATGCCCTGGGCCAGCGAGGCGTTCACCGGCACGCCAGGCCCCATAGTGCTAGTCAGGGTCACGCTGCGCACGTAAGTCCCCTTGGTGCCAGCAGGCCTGGCAGCCTTCACAGCGTCCATCAGGGCGGTGAGGTTCTCGCGGATCTGCTCCGGCGTGAAGCTCACCTTGCCGATAGCGATGTGCAGGATGCCGGTCTTGTCGTTGCGGAACTCCACGCGCCCGCCGCGCACCTCGCGGATTGTACGGGGCAGATCCTCGGCGGGCACAATTGTGCCGCTCTTCGGGTTGGGCATCAGGCCGCGCGGGCCAAGCTTGCGGCCGATTCGACCGACCTTGCCCATCATGTCGGGGGTGGCGATCGCCACGTCGAAGTCGAAGAAGTTCTCTTTATCGATGCGGGCAATAATATCGTCGCTGCCGGCAAAGTCGGCGCCGGCGTCCAGCGAGGCCTGGATGGCGTCGCCCTGAGCGAACACAAGCACGCGCACGCTCTTGCCGGTGCCGTGTGGCAGGGCGACAGTGGTGCGGATATTCTGGTCGGCGTGGCGCGGGTCGATCCCGAGGCGCAGATGCACTTCCACCGTAGAGTCGAATTTGACGAAGGCAGTCTCCTTCAACAGCTCTATCGCCTCCTCCGGGGTGTAGAGCCGCTCCTGATCGACCTTGGCGAATGCCTCAAGGTACTTCTTACCGTGTTTAGCCATAACTATTCTCCTGGTGGTGCTGGCGAGCGCATGCTCTCCCACGCAACGCTTAGTCGACGATTTTGATGCCCATGCTACGGGCGGTACCGGCGATGATCAGCTCAGCGGCTTCGATGTCGAGCGCGTTTACGTCGGCCATCTTCTGCTGGGCCACCTGACGCAGCTGGGCCTTCGTGATCTGTCCGACGCTGACGCGGTTAGGCGTGCCCGAGCCCTTCGCCGCACCGGCTGCCTTGCGCAGTAGATCGGCTGCGGGCGGTGTGAGCAGCTTTACGGTGAAGGAGCGGTCGCTGTAGATCGTGATCTCAGCGGGCACAACGCTGCCGGCCTGGGCGGCCGTCTTCTCGTTGTACTCCTTCACGAAGCCCATGATGTTGATGCCGTACTGGCCAAGGGCCGGGCCGACGGGCGGGGCCGGGGTGGCCTTGCCGGCCGCCAGCTGAAGCTTAACTATCGCAACAAGTTTCTTCGCCACAGTCTATACTCTCCTGTCAGGGGCACCCCTTGTGGGCGCCCTGCCCCTTGTGGTCGCCCCTTGTGAGCGCCCTGCCCCGCGTGGGCATCCTACTCGATCAGGCGCGTCACCTGGAGGAAATCCAGCTCCACTGGCGCCTCGCGCCCGAAGAACGAGACCAGCACGCGCACCCGACCGCGCTCGTGATCGATTGCATCGACCACACCCTCGAAGTCCGTGAAAGGCCCATCGATGATCTTGACCGCCTGGCCCTTCTGGTAGCTCACGCGTACCTTCGGCGCCTCGCCCTCCATCTGCTTGAGGATTGTCTTGACCTCATCGTCCTCAAGCGGGGTGGGCTTGTTGCCATGGCCAACAAAGCTGGTAACGCCAGGCGTGTTGCGCACCACGTACCAGGAGTCGTCGGTGAGCCGCATCTGCACCAGCACGTAGCCGGGGTAGATCTTCTTGTTCACCGTGCGACGCTGGCCGTTTTTAATCTCGATCTCTTCCTCGGTCGGCACGATCACCCGGAAGATCTGGTCGTGCATCTCCATCGAGTCGATGCGATGCTCGAGATTCTGCTTGACCTTATTCTCGTAGCCGGAGTAGGTGTGAATCACATACCAGCGCCGATCATCGGCCTTCTCAGTCGCCGCTTTGGTTGTCTCTTCTTCTGACACGCCAGGCTCCCGCAAGGTCCCTTACCCTCTTACGAAACGAGGTTTACCAGGGAAGTGTAGAGGAACAGGAAGATCGTGTCTGCTGTGAAGAGGATCAGACCAATAATCAAAGAGATAATGATTACCACCACAGTCAGGCGGATCGTCTCCTCGCGTGTCGGCCAGACGACCTTCCGCAGCTCGCTCCGTGTCTCACGGACCGTCCGGACGACCGCGTTTTCCTGCTTTTCGTTTGTGTCTTTGGCCACGGCCATTGCTCTATCCTAATTTTGGATTTTAGATTTTGGATTTTGGATTGCCGAAGCTCCAAAATCCAAAATCCAAAATCGCAAATGGCTCTAGGCTTCGATCTTGGTGACAACGCCGGCGCCGACGGTGCGGCCGCCCTCACGAATGGCGAAGCGCAGCCCCTCCTCCATCGCCACCGGCACAATCAGCTCCACCCCCATCACCACGTTGTCGCCCGGCATCACCATCTCCATGCCTTCCGGCAGCTGGATGTTGCCCGTCACGTCCGTCGTCCGGATGTAGAACTGCGGCCGATAGCCGGGGAAGAACGGCGTGTGCCGCCCGCCCTCTTCCTTC
>JAYUYB010000742.1:0-7194 GCA_043752655.1 Chloroflexota bacterium | reverse complement strand
ACAGTTGCGTAGCCCTCCGGCAATCGCTCGATAAACGTGTGGGCCGAGGCCAGCCTGGCCGCCGCGATCACATCGTCGTCGCTTGCGTCGAGGCGCCCGTAGCGAATGTTGTTCAGCACCGTGTCGGCAAACAGGAATGAGTCCTGGAGCACCATGCCGATCTGCGAGCGCAGGCTGGCCGCCGTCACCTCGCGCACGTCGTGGCCGTCGATGGTGACGCTGCCGCCGGTCACATCGTAGAGGCGCGGGATGAGGTTGATGAGCGTGGTCTTTCCGGCGCCCGTGGGGCCAACAATCGCCACCGTCTGGCCCGGCTCGGCCACAAAGCTCACGCCGCGCAGCACGGGCTGGCCCGCCTTGTACTCGGCGCGCACGTCGTCGAAGGCAACGCGGCCCTGGATGGGCGGCAGGGCCGGTGCGCCTGGGCGATTCACGATCTCAGCCTGCTCGTCGAGCAGATTGAAGATACGCTCGCCGCCTGCGACGGCGCTCTGCACATTCGTCCAGAGCACGGCGATCTGCTGGATAGGCTGGTTGAAGCGCTGCACATACGAGATGAAGGCGAACATGGTGCCGAGCGAGATCACGGCGGTGCCGAGCAGGGGCTGGTTGCGCAGGGCGCTCAGGCCGCCGGCCACCACCACAATGGCGATCGCCACGTAGCCGAGCGCCTCTAGCACCGGGTTGAGCGCGCTGGTGAAGCTGGCCGCGCGCACGTTGGCGTCGCGGTTGGCGGCGTTGGTGCGGCGGAACTGCTCGATGCTCTCGTCCTCGCGGTTGAAGGCCTGCACCTCACGGACGCCCGCGATGCTCTCCTGCAGCCCGGCGTTCACGCTGCCCATCTCCTGGCGGCTCTTGCGGAAGGCGCGCCGGGCCTGGCCCGAGAAGTAGACGGTGGCGAGAGCCATCAGCGGCACCACGCTCAGGCTGAGCAGCGCGTAGGGCAGGTTGGCCTGGAGCATTAGGGCGGCGGTGATCACCAGCTGAAGGATGCCGCTGACCACGCTCAGCAGGGCGAAGCCGAGCACCTGCTGGATGGTGTCGGTGTCGCTGGTGATGCGGCTCATGATGTTGCCGGCCTCGTTGCGGGCGTAGAAGCCGAGCGAGAGCCGATGGATCTGCGCGAACGTATCCTCACGCATGCGCCGCAGAGCTCGCTGGCCCGCCCAGTTCATGCTGTAGAAGGCCAGGCCCTGGAGCGCCGAGCCTGCCACGAAGCAGATCAGCAGCACGCCTACAAGCCCGGCCAGGCCAGCCATGCGCGTCGCGGTGTCGGCCTCCAGATTCACGTTGGCGTACCAGCAGCCAGCGGCGTTCGGCAGCAGGTAGCAGTCCACCGCCTGGCCGATCAGCGGCGCCGTTGCCACCTGGAGCACGGTGGCCACCACGATCAGCACGAGCGTGAGCGCCACAGCGTACCACCAGGGGCGAAAGTAGAGCCAGAAGCGCGCCAGGGTGGCGCTTACATTTTTGGGCTTCTGGGTCTCGGTATTGAGCATGCGGCCAGGGCCGCCGGGCATCATCATTGGGGTAGCTTTCTTGTTGTCCGCAGATTACGCAGATTACGCAGATGAGGCCGCTAGCTGTAACGGACGGCTCGGTCGGACAATCGGCGCAATCTGCGTAATCTGCGGATAAAACTGTGCGGCAAAATCCTACGCCGTAACGTCGGCGACAAGCTGCGAGCTGTAGATCTCGGCGTAGATCGGGCTGCTCTCCATCAGCTCGGCGTGGACGCCGCGCGCCGCCACCCGGCCCTTGTCTAGCACAATGATCTGGTCGGCGTTCAGCACCGTGCTGATGCGCTGGGCGATCACGAAGCTGGTGCGGCCCTGCATCAGCCGGTCGAGGGCGTGCTGGATCAGCGCCTCGGTCTGAAGATCCACGCTGCTGGTGGAGTCGTCGAGGATGAGCAGGCGCGGGCTGAGCAGCAGGGCGCGGGCGATGGCGATACGCTGCTTCTGGCCGCCAGAGAGCGTGACGCCGCGCTCGCCCACCTTCGTCTCGTAGCCCTCGGGGAAGCTGAGAATAAACTCGTGGGCCGCGGCCGACTTCGCCGCCGCCATAATCTCCTCGTCGCCAGCATCGGGTTTGCCAAAGGCGATATTCTCGCGGATCGTCCCGCTGAACAGGTTGGTCTCTTGCAGCACGATCCCGATCTGCGAGCGCAGGCTGTCGATCGTCACATCGCGCACATCGTGGCCGTCGATCAGCACCTGGCCGGCGCTGGCGTCGTAGAAGCGCGGCAGCAGGCTGATAATGCTCGTCTTACCGCTGCCGGTCGCGCCGAGCAGCGCCACCGTCTGCCCCGGCTCGGCCACGAGGCTTACCTCCTGGAGCACGGGCTCGCCGCCGCCAATGTAGCGAAAGGTGACGTCGCGCAGCTCGACGCGGCCCGTGATCGGTGGGAGCGTGATAGCGCCGGGCTTGTCGGCGATCTCGCTCTGGGCGTCGAGCAGCTCGAAGATGCGCCCGGCCGAGACGCTTGCCTGGGCCATGAGGGCGATGATGAAGCCGAGCTGGCCGATCGGGAAGAAGATATAGATCAGGTAGAGGCTAAACGTCTGGTACTCGCCGAGGTTCAGGGTGCCCGCGAGGATCTGGGCGCCGCCGAAGTAGAGCACGGCGGCCTGGCCGAGCTGGGCCACCAGGAAGACCACGGGGAACAGGAACGAGAAGATCCGGTTCACCTTCAGCTGCTGCTCCATCAGCGCGGTGGCTGCCACATCGAAGCGGCGCTCCTCGTAGGGCTCACGCGCAAACGACTTGACGACCTTCACGCCAGCCAGGTTCTCCTGGAGCACGGTGTTGAGGGCTGAGAGGCGCTGCTGCACCACGGCGAAGAGCGGCTGGCTCACGCGCCCGAAGATCATAAAGACTACCAGGGCGACCGGCAGGAGCGGCAGCACCGCCAGCGTAAGCTGCCAGTTGGTGACGGCGAGCACGAGCAGCGCGCCCGTCAGCAGCAGGAACGACTGGGCGGCCATGATCAGGCCCTGGGCGATAAATGTTCGCACGCGCTCCACATCGTCGGTGGCGCGCACCATCAGCTGCCCGGTCTGGTTCTGGTCGTAGTAGCTAAACGAGAGCCGCTGGATCTTCGAGAAGATGGCGTTGCGCAGATCGAAGGCCAGGCCCTGCGAGGTAGTCTCCGACATAAAGGCCTGGAGGAAGGAGAAGACCCCGCGCAGCACGGCGAAGAGCAGGATCAGGCCGGCGGCGTTGAAGATCACCTGCTCGGCGGCGCTAGGGTTGCCGCCCACCTGAGTCACGGCGTCGATCATCGACTGGACGAGGATGGGCACGGCGAGCTGGGCGATCGTGGCAATCGTGAGGGCGCCGTAGGCGATCGCGACGCTGCGGCGCTGGCCGCCGAGGAAGCGGATGGCGCGCCCGAGCCCGCCCTTGGGGACGCTGCGATCAAGTTGTGCTTGCATAGGGGTCCTTTACGATCTCGGTGTATGAGGGGCGGGCGCCCACGAGGGGCGCCCGGACGTCTGCTAAGGGGCGCCCTTCCCATATGTCTGGGGCGCCCCTTGTGGGCGCCCTTCCGGCTGCTAAGGGGCGCCCGTAATGCTGGCGCCGCTAACGGCGCGCTCCAGAAGATCTAGTAGGGTCTGCTGCTCCTCGGCGCTGAGGGCGGCGAGCAGGCGCTGCATACCGCGCAGCTGCTCGTCGGTGAGCGCGCGGTGCAGGGCGTGGCCGGCGTCGGTGAGCTCCAGCAGCGCCACGCGGCTGTCCTCGGCGTGGGCGCGGCGCGCAAGCAGCCCTGTCTGCACAAGGCGCCTGGTGAGCGCAGTGACGGAGGGCGGCGTGAGGCCGAGCTGGTCGGCCAGATCTTTCATGGCGAGGGGCGTCTGGTGGTGGAGCGCGCGCAGCGCACGCAGGTGCGAGGGCGCGAGCTGTAGCTCGTGCAGGCGCCGGAAGGCCGGGCCGAGCAGCTGTGGGCGCATGCGCTCGAAGAGCTGGAGCAGGCGCTGGGAGTTGTCGTTCGTGGCGTCCGTACTTTCAATTAGTTAGGCGAACTAACCATCTGAATGGTAGCACGGCTCGGTGAATTGTCAAGGAGCACGAACGTCTGGAGCACGAACGTCTGGAGCACGAACGGCGCGAAGTGGCACGAACCGCGCGAACGCGAAACCGCACGGGCGTGGTGGGTTCGCGGTGGTTCGCAGCCGTTCGCGCCGTTCGTGCTCCAGACGGCTCGGGCGTCAATGCCTCAGCTCCGCTGCTGCCCACGGGTAGCCAGCACGAGCCGCTGGGCGAGGCCGGGCAGCAGTGTGCCAAGGCTGATCAGCCCATCCCCGAGCCGAGGCCGCGCCAGGAGCGCCTGAAGTCGGCGGGCCGTGCGCAGTGGCCGATCATACTCGGCGTGCCACGCGGCGGCGTAAGCGGCCTCCCACGCTGCGAGCGAGCGGCGACCGGCCAGCATGTCATCGGCGAGCGGCGCGCAAAGCTCGGCGGCGTGAATGGCCATCGCCTGGCCGTCGCCACACAGCGGCGGGATCATCGTGGCCGCGTCGCCGAGGCGCGCGCACCCGTCCCAGAGCACCGTCGGGCGCTCGGTGTCCACGGCGCCAACAGCGACCATGCTCTCGTCCAGGCGTCGGCCGCCCGCCAGATCGTCGGCCAGGGCGGGGCACCAGCGCGCCACTGCATCCAGCATGCTCGGGATGCGCCTGCCGGCGCGCTCAAACGTCGCCTCGCTCGCCAGGAGGCACAGGTTGGCCCTGCCGTCCTCGATCGGCGAGAGGCCAACGTAGCCGCCATCAAAGAGGTACAGACGCACCTCGGGCGGCAGCCGCAGCCCCGCGTAGTGGCACTTGACCCCCACGTACATGCGTTGCGGCGCGGCTGCTTGTTGCGGCCTGAGCCCTGGCACGGCGTGCCGACCGCACGCCACCACGGCTGCCCGTGCGCTGATACTCGCCCGCTCGCCAGCGGCGTCGCGCAGTTCCACCTGATAGCCGCCGTCGCGCTGCATAGTGGCGGTGCCCGTGGTGCCCATACGAACCGTCGCCCCAGCCATTGCCGCCGCATCTGCCAGGGCCGCATCGAGCACAAAGCGGCTCACGCCCCAGGCAACGCCAGGCAGCGCCATGTCCAGGCGCTGGCCGGAGCGCGAGACGAGCGCGGCCCGGTGCATCTCCGCCGGTGCCAGCGCGGCGACGGTAGCGTGCAGCCCGAGGGCGTGCAGGCTCGCCTGCGACTCTGGCGAGAGAAACTCGCCGCAGACTTTGTGGCGCGGCCCGCGCTGGCGCTCCAGCAGCACCACGCTCCAGCCGCGTCGGGCCACCGCTGCGGCAAGGCAGCTGCCGGCCAGGCCGGCGCCGATCACGACCAGATCAGCCTGCATGGCGCTCACCGGGGACATAGGGCGGATGCAACGTCCCGAGCCGTCGCCCGTTGGGGCTAGAAATAGGCCGGAAATCTGCGTCATCTGCGGATAAAACGCCTGGTGGTCGGACGTTGTCTCCGCCCTGACCAGGCACTAGGATTAGGTAGCGGAACAGCGGGCGCCACGTAAACTGGAGCGCGCTTAGCCCTGGCTCGGCGCGCAGCCCACGCAGATCGGCGGCGCGAAAGCCGCGCCGCACCGAGAGCGGCGCGTCGTGGCGGATCATGCGATTACGCGATAGCAGCCGGGTGGCGAGCCAGATGAACGCCCAGGCCAGCGGGTGGCGGTGCAGGTCGTTGACCACCACGCCGCGCCGCGCCGCGCCGACCAGCGCGCGGTAAACGGCGGGGAGCTGGCTTTGCGTAAAGTGGTGCGTAAACAGGGCGGCCGTAACAATATCTACCGGCCGCAGGGCGAGCTGCAGCAGGTCGCTGCACACAACGGCCACGCGCGGCTCGTCCCGGTGCGCCTCTGCCGCCGCCGCGCATGTCTCGGGGTGAATGTCGGCCAGCACCAGCTGGAGGCGCACGCCGTGGCGGTCGGCCCAGCGCAGCAGGGCGCGGCTCAGGTCGCCCGAGCCAGCGCCCACATCGAGCACCGTCAGCGTGGCTGGCTGGCCCGCCGCACGCCAGAAGCGCGTGACGCCCTCGAGCGTGGGCCGGGCCGCGCCAAGGGCCTGGTTGATCACCCGCAGCTGGCGCAGGGCCTCGCGCAGCTCCGCGCCGCCAATCGTCAGATCATCCATCAGCTCCAGGGCCGCAGTGCGCCGCCGCAGATCAGGCCACATAGCGGGGCGCCTCCAGCAGCTGCGGCAGCTGAGCGGCGCTTGGGCGCAGCGCCACCGACGGAATATAGGTCAGCGAGGCCATCTCTGTGACCAGGCCGGGGCCAAAGGCGACGGCGACGCCATCCACAGGTTTGGCCGCTGGCCGCAGCTGATCCAGCAGCTCGCGCAGCACAAACAGAATCGTCGGCGACGACATGTTGCCATAGCGCCGCAGCACGGCGTAGCTGGCAGCCGTCTGCGCGGGCGCGAGCTGGAGCAGCTCGGCCAGCCGATCCACAATCGCGCGGCCGCCGGGATGGATGGCCCAGAAGGTCGGCGGCGGCTGGCCATCGAGCAGCGTCGCCAGGGCGCTGGGGGCGAGCGTGCCGACATGGCGCGGCACGTCGGGCGAGAGGCGCATCACAAAGCCGTGATCGCCGATCTGCCAGGCCATCGCGTCTTCGGTGTCGGGCTGCACCTGGCTGTGCAGCCGGTTGAGCAGCAGCAGGTCGCCCGCCTGTCCTGCGGCGCCCACCAGGCAGGCCGCGGCACCGTCGGCGAAGAGCGAGGCGACAGTGAGCGCGATTCGGTCGCTGCCCGGCTGAAGGTGGAGCGTACACAGCTCGACGCAGACCACCAGCACGCGCGCGTCGGGCTGCCCGGCGACGATCTGGGCCGCCAGGCGCAGGCCGTTGAACGCGGCCGCGCAGCCCATAAAGCCCACCAGCGTGCGCTGGACCGAGGGGCGCAGCCCGAGGCGTTGGGCAATGGCGAGATCGAGCCCTGGTGCAAAGAAGCCCGTACAGCTGACGACAATCAGGTGCGTGACGCTTTCGGCTGCGTCGGGGAGCTGCGGCGCCGCCAGCGCGCGCTCGGCGGCTGCAACCCCAAGCTGCACCGCCTCGCGCTGGTAGATCGCCATGCGCTCGGCTGTAGTCGGCGTCTCGTCGAGGCGGCGCCCCGGCGCGAAGCGCGACTCAGGGGCGAGTGCCGCCGCGTCGGGCAGGCAGGAGTAGCGCGTCTCGATGCC
>JAYUYB010000741.1:0-2879 GCA_043752655.1 Chloroflexota bacterium | reverse complement strand
TTGGTTTTCGGCTTGCCCGGCACCTTTCTTTGTAAAGTCTTTTTTAGTGTTCTGTGTGCTGTGTCCCGGCGTAAGGAACGCCAGCTCGCTGTGGCAGCCTCGGATAGCGCAGGTAATCCATAACGAGCGAGCGTAGCGAGCGAATCGCGCTCTTTTTTCGGAGCGCCCTTGAAGACCTACAAACGGCTTTCGTCCAGGTCTGCACCTTCGACAACCTCTGGAACGCCTTCCACCAGGCCCGCCGGGGCAAGGGCGGCAAAGCCGAAGTGGCGGCCTTCGAGTATCAGCTGGAGCGCAATCTGCTTGGGCTTGAGCGCGAGCTGCGCGAACGGACGTTTGGACCGCGAACGGCGCGAAGGACGGCGAATGGCGCGAAGGACGTTTGGACCGCGAACGGCGCGAAGGACGGCGAATGGCGCGAACGCGAAACCGTGCAGGGCTGCGTGAACGGCACGTATCCGCGCGGGTGTGGCCGGTTTCGCGGTGGTTCGCACTCGTTCGCGGCTTCGTGGTCCAAAGGGCTCGGCGTCCAGGCAGGGTGAGTGCCGATAATTGGCCGGAAATCTGTGGCATCTGTGGACAAAAAAAGAACCGCCCGCACACTCCCGATGGAGCAGCAGGCGGCCTTTAGGCGCTCAGCACCGACAAATACCTAGTTCACCGTCATTGTGCCCTGCATCAGGGGGAAGTGGCCGGGCACAGTGCAGATGAAGATGTACGTGCCGGCAGCGGGGGCCGTGAAGCTCACTTCGCCGGTCTCGCCGCCGTTGAGCACCGTGCTGTGCGCAAGCACGTTCGCCTGGTCGGTGGGCAGGTAGTCGGCGGCGACGCCAGCCGTCAGGCCGCCATCGGCGATCGGCTTCGCCACGGCCTCGTCGCCATTCACCAGCACCCAGTTGTGCTGCTGCACCGCCGAGTTGTTCTTAAACTTCACGGTGACGGGCTGGCCGGCCGTGGCCGTCAGAGTTGTCTTGTCGAAAGCGAGGTTCTCGCCATCCGAGCCGATATCGAGCGTTGTGGCAGCAGCGGTGCCGCCGCTAGCTCCGCCGCTGGCCCCGCCACTGGCGCCACCGCCGCCACACGCCGTAAGCACGAGCGCTAACCCCAGCAGAACGGCGACCGTGAGCATCCGCAGATTCATCTTCATTACGCTGTTCCTTGCCATAGTAAGCTGTTCCTTGCCATTACGAGGCTCCTGTGCATTTTGTCACAAGAGGCGCGGGTACTATAGCACCATCCGTTCAGATGTCAAGCTCTGGCGCCTCCTAGTGCCGACTATGCAAGAACAGCACCACGAGCACGGTCGCCTCAAACGGTGTATGATCCTTAGCGTGCCAACAGTGGCGCAACGCTATTGAGAGGATCCATGGACACACCTCAGATGATCCGCGAGCTGCTGGGCAGCGTCACGACGATTGCGGTGGTTGGGCTAAGCGCCGACCCAGACCGGGCCTCGTATGGCGTGGCGAGCTACTTGCAGCGCCAGGGCTATCGCATCATCCCGGTGAACCCGCGCCTCACCGGCCCGGTACTCGGCGAGCAGCCCTACGCGTCGCTCCAAGATCTGCCGACGCCGGTCGAGCTTGTACAGATCTTCCGACGCTCAGAGTTTGTGTCGCCCGTAGTAGATGCCGCGATCAGCATCGGCGCGAAGGCGATCTGGATGCAGCTCGGTGTGATCGACGAGGCCGCCGCAGCACGCGCCCGCGCGGCGGGCCTCCAGGTGGTGATGGACCGCTGCCTTGCCGTCGATCACCGCATGCTGATGCGCTAGGGCGCAGATTGCCGCAGTGGGGCCGGAAATCTGCGCAATCTGCGTAATCTGCGGACAACAGCTGCGCTAGATTCTCACCACCCGCCCCGCCGCAGCGCGTGCCAGCCTATCGCCGATAGCGCGGGCCAGCCCCGCCTCGCCGAGATCGCGGGCGAGGATCAGGTCGGGCTGGCGCGCGTCGAGCGCGCGCAGCGCCGCGTAGAGCCGCCGTGCCACAGCCTCCAGCTCGCCTACCGGGCCAAGCGCCTCCACGTCGGCGCCAAGCGCGGCGAGCTGCGCGGCGTCCTCGTCGGGCACGAGCAGCCCCACGCGCCGGCCGGCCGCCAGCTCCCGCGTGGCCCGCTCGCGCAGCCAGGCCCGCGCGCCCGCCTCCGGCCCAACCACCAGCCACAGCGCGCTCTCCGGCGCATAATGGCGCTCCAGCAGGCCGGGAGAGCGCAGCATCCCGTCGGGCGCCGCCCGCCCCGCAACCTCCACCGCGCCCAAAAACGCCCGCAGCGCCTCCAGGCTCACCCCGCCGGGGCGCAGCAGGGTTGGCACAGGCGTGGTCAGGTCGAGCACCGTCGACTCCACGCCGATCATGGTGGCGCCCCCATCGATCACGGCGTCGATGCGCCCAGCAAGGTCGGCGAGCACGTGGGCCGCGTCGGTGGGGCTGGTATGGCCAAAGCGGTTCGCGCTTGGGGCGGCCACGGGCGTGCCGGCAGCGGCGATCAAGGCTCTGGCCACGGGGTGCGCCGGCACGCGCACGGCCACACTGTCGCCCCCCGCCGTGACGGCAAGGGGCACCGCAGGCCCACGCGGCAAGATCAAGGTAAGCGGGCCAGGCCAGAAAGCGGCGGCCAGCGCGCTTGCGGCGGGCGAGACTGCGTCGACCACCTGCGCGAGATCCGCCTGCGCGGCGAGGTGGACGATCAGCGGGTCGGCGGCGGGGCGGCCCTTGGCAGCGAAGATCCGCGCCACAGCGGCAGGGTTCAGGGCATCGCCGCCCAAGCCGTAGACGGTCTCTGTGGGAAATGCGACCAGCCCCCCCACACGCAAGATGCCTGCGGCCATCGCGATCCCGGCGGCGTCGGGCGTAAGAACCCTGGTGGTTACGTTCATA
>JAYUYB010000740.1:0-2882 GCA_043752655.1 Chloroflexota bacterium | reverse complement strand
GCTCGTTGGCGTAGACCTGGTAGCTTACTGCGATGCGCGTGGCGGCGCCGTGCTCCACGCGCCAGGTGTCCTTGGCCAGCTTGCGCCAGGGCAGCTCGCCGGGGCCGTCGGCGTGGGCGGCGAAGCCCTGGACGTGGCGGGCGTACTCGCGGACCATGTAGGAGCCGGGCGTCCAGGCGGGCAATGCCAGGTCGACATAAGAATCGGTAAGCTCATCGAGCTCCAGCGTGACGTGGAACAGGTGTGAGTGCGGGGCGGGCATCGCGATCGTGTAGGTGAGCATGGCGATCCTGGGCTAGTTGACGGCGAAGTAGCGCCAGCCGTCGCGCTTGCCGGTGGAGATACCGACGCCACGAAAGGCGATCAGGGCGGTGTCGTCATTGGGAATAGAGAGCGCCACCCAGCCCTCGGTGCGGCCGCCGGGGTAGAGGATGCCGAACAGCTCGTTGTCGGGGACGAGCACAACGGGCTGGTCGATCTCCAGCTCGCCTCCCAGGCCGACGAAGAAGCTGTCGGCGATCAGCTGTGGCTCGTCGCCGGCGCCGAGATAGCGGGCATGCACGCGGGCCAGCACGTACTGCGTGCCCTCGGCGGGCGGGTCGGAGCCGCTGTAGTTTTCGAGGATGCGCTGCCAGGCGGCGTCGCCTACAACCAGCTCAGTGAGCTCAATCTCCCAATCCTCGGTGATCGCCGTCTCGCCGATGCCGGCGGGCTCGCGTGAGCTGGCCCCGACGTTGTTGGGCGCAACGCCAGGGCTTTCGCCGTCGGGGGCGAGGCGCGCGCCGGGGGTGAGGCTGAGCATGCGGGCGCCGCCGCCGAGCAGATCGCCGAAGATCACCACGAGTGCTTCTTCGTCGGTGCCGACCATGTAGGCGGCCCAGCCCTCGACCGACCCGCCGGGGATCACCTGCTCGCTGCTGTCGAGGCGTGGCGAGGGGGCAACGGCGCCGTAGCCTCGGTAGACCGTAGCGCGGCTGCCGACAAGCGAGAGATCGGACTGGCTGAAGGCGAACTGATCCTTGCTGGCCGTGGAGGTGGCGCGCACGCGGAGCAGCACGTACTCGGTGCTCTTTGTGGGGAGCGCATTGTTCGGGTTGGCGCGGGCCACGCGCGCGTTCGCCTCGTCGCCGCGCAGCTGCTCCAGCAGCTCCACCTGCCAGCCAGGGATGTCCACGAGGGTGCCAGGCGGTAGCGGCTGGGCACGTGTGGAGCCCACAGCGCCGCTGGGATTAACGGGCGCTGTAGGCTGCTCGGCACCAGCAATAGGTGTGGGCCGGGCGGAGTTGCCGATACTAGTTGGCACCAGGCCGCCGCCACCACTTACGTCCGAGCCAGGCCGGGTGGCCCCGCTCACCAGGATGCTGATGATCAAGACCGCGAGCAGCACCAGAAAAATGGCGACAACGCCGGCAGTCCGTAGATCGTTGCGTGGACGCCCAGCTGTCGGCTCCGGCGCGGCGAGTGCAGTTGCCGGGTGGGCCATTGGCATCCGCTGGACAACTGTCGTCTTGCCTGCGCTGCTTGGCGTGGGCGGTGGCGCAGCGGCAAGCCTGATACGGGGCTGGGCCTGGGGCGTGCCGTGGAGGGCGGCGCGCATGGCGGCGGCGGAAGTCGGGCGCATCGCCGGGTTGAGCGCGAGGGTCTGGGCGAGCAGCGCCGAGAGATCCAGGGGCAGCTGGGGGTTCAGCGCGTGGGCGGGGCGCAGGGGATCAACATCGCCGCGCACGGAAGCTGCGGCACGGGTGAGGGCGTCGGGCGGGATCGTGCCGGTGAGCAGCTCGTAGAGCGTGGCGGCAACGGAGTAGAGGTCGGTGCGGGCGTCGGTGCCGCTGCCCTGGATCTGCTCAAGCGGGGCGTACTGCGGGGTATAGCCGAAGAGGCTGGGGCTGGCGGCGGTGGCGCCGGCCGGCTCGCCCTTGGCGAGGCCGAAGTCGAGCAGGATCAGCTCGCCGCGCGCGGTGAGCTTCAGGTTCTGGGGCTTCACGTCGCGGTGGATGATCGGCGGGCGGCGCATGTGCAGGTAGTCGAGGGCGTCGAGCAGGCGGTCGGCCCACGGGAGCACCTCGGCGAGCGCGAAGGGGCCGCCGCGCTGGCGCAGCAGGGCGGCGAGGTCGTCGCCGGGGATGAACTGCATCACGAGGAACTGGCCGCCGGCCTCGCTGAAGTGGTCGCTGACCACGGGGAGGGCGGGGTGCTGGAGGCCAGCGAGCAGGCGCGCCTCGCGCTCGAAGGCGGCGCGCAGCTGCGGGTCGCTCATCAGCGTCTGCTTAAGGGCGACCGTATTGCCGAGGCGCTCGTCGGTGGCCTGGTAGACGGCGCCCATGCCGCCCTGGGCGATCAGCGCAACCACGCGGTAGCGGCCCTGAAGCAGCGTGTGGGGGGGGAGGTACATGGGCGAATGCAATCTGGACCACGAAAGCCGCGAAGAGCAGCGAAGAACACGAACCGGCCAGGCTCGGCTTCGCGGCGGTTCGCGGCCTTTCGCGCCGTTCGTGGTCCAAACGGCTTTGCATTTACTCCGTGTACGGCAGAAACAGGCGCTCGAAGAGCAGCTCGAAGCTGGGCGACTCGCTGGAGATACGCTCGTAGATCTCGACGACGCGGGCGGCCTGGTCGCGGCGGCGCCAGAGCGCCTCGGCGAAGCGGTCGTCGCTGAGGGCGCCGCGCTGGCGCAGGAAGGCGTAGAACTGCTTGAGCGCCGTGCAGATCTCGCGCACCTGGCGCGCGGAGGTGTTCATCACGCGGCGCGGATAGTAGAAGAACAGGCACTCGTCGAGGGTGGCGTAGTCGCCCTGGGCGAGCGTGCGGGCGTAGTAGGAGGCGAGAAAATCGGCGTAGAGGTTGAGGGCGCGCGTGCGGACGCGGGCGGTGCTCGCGCTCTT
>JAYUYB010000739.1:0-7200 GCA_043752655.1 Chloroflexota bacterium | reverse complement strand
GCCGGGACGCCCAGCGCCGCCACCGCCGCCGCCGGGACGCCCAGCGCCGCCACCGCCGCCGCCGGGACGCCCAGCGCCGCCACCGCCGCCACCGCCGCGATTCCCCAGGCTATAAGGTTGAACACGAGAACTATCTATCGATTCCAGCGCTTCCATTGTTCTTTTTCCTTTCTCGAGCAGTCGGGCGCCGACCTAACGTCGGGCATACTTTCATCCAGGCGATAAACTAGTAGATCATCCGAGGCGGAGTCTGATCTATCATCTTTGCTCTGCGACGCTTGGCGCAGCCACAAGGCCCTCGGCGAACGCCAGCAAGGCGGCCCGGTCGTCCTGGTACAGCTGCTCCAGGCGCAAGGCCCGCTCTAGGGCGCGCCGCTTGATGGCGCTCTGCCAGCAGGCCGGGTCGTGGCAGAGATAGGCCCCACGGCCATTGCTGCGGCCCGTCGGGTCCACCGCCACGCGGCCCTCGGCGTCGCGTGCGATCCGGATCAGGCCACGCTTTGCGTCACTGCGTCGGCAGGCCACACAGATACGCTGGGGGATATGTTTTTGGCGTTGATTCTGAGCCATGTTCCGGTGCGGGCGCGGCTGCCTGCGCTTGTGTACTACTCCTCGTCGGCCGCGCTCGCGTCGCCGCTCTCGACCAGAATATACGAGGCGATCAGCTTGTCGCTGCTATAGATATAGATCTTCTGGGTGGTGGCACGCAGCTGCACTGCCTCGCCGACCAGATCGTTGCCAAGCGGGCCGTAGCGTGCATTCTGGTAGACAATCGTGCCATCGGCGCGCACCTTGCGGCTCTCAAGCTTGGCCGATGCCAGCTCTGTCTCCGTCTGCAGCTGCTCGGCCTCGGCGTAGCCACGCGCCTCGGCGGCGGCGCGCTCCTCCTCTAGCAGGGAGGTGGCGCTCTTGATATCGATGCGCCAGCCGGCCAGCTTGGCGGCCAGGCGCACATTCTGGCCCTCCTTGCCAATGGCGAGCGAGAGCTGCTTGTCGGGCACAATCACAAGCGCAGTGTGGTCGTCGTCGTTGAGATGCACCTCCACCACCTGAGCGGGCGAGAGCGCGTTGGCGATAAAATCTCGGGTGTCCGACGACCACTGCACCACATCGATCTTCTCGCCGTTTAGCTCGTTGACGATGTTCTGGATGCGGATGCCACGCATACCCACGCACGAGCCTACCGGGTCGATACCTTCCTGACGTGCGGACACGGCCACCTTGGTGCGCAGGCCCGGCTCACGGGCGATCGACTTGATCTCGACGGTGCCATTGAAGATCTCTGGCACTTCCATCTCGAAGAGCCGCATGATCAGGTTTTTGTGGGTACGCGAGGCGATCAGGCGTGGGCCACGATCTTCCTTGCGGATCTCCATAAGATAGACCTTGAGGCGCTGGCCGTGGTAGTAGCGGTCGTTGTCGACCTGCTCCTTGGGCGGTAGGATCGCCTCGGCCTTGCCCATCTCAAGGATCACGTTGCCCTTGGCCATACGCTGCACCGTGGCGGTGATCAGCTCGCCCTCGCGGTCCATGTACTCGCCGTAGATATGCTCGCGCTCGACTTCTTTAATGCCCTGGAGCACCACTTGTTTTGCCGTCTGGGCGGCGATGCGCCCAAAGTCGTTGGGCGTGCTCTCGACCATCATCATCTCGCCGAGTTGCACCTCGGCCTTCACCTTGATCGCGTCAGAGATGTCGATCTCGAAGCGATCATCGAGCACATCGTCAACTACCTGCTTCTCGGCGTAGACATGCGCCAAGCCGGTCTGCGGGTCAAGGTGCACCGTCACCTCGGTGGGTGGCGGGTTGTTGCCGAGGGTGCGCTTATAGGCGGTGATGAGAGCCTTCTCCATCACCTCGATAATCGCCTCTTTCGGGATGCCCCGCTCGGCGGCGATCTGCGAGATTGCTGTGTAAAAATCGCTCTTCATACCTCACTCGCCTACAACAAGAAAAGTGGGGGCTACCCACTTTCCAAAGCGACCGGCATAAACCGTGTTTCCGGCGTTGGCGCGGCAACGAAGGCCTGTGCCTTCCTTCACCGCGATCACCAGGAAGCGTGCTCACCGACGGTTCATCGTGGGTGTTCCATAACGGCCTGTCGCCAGGCAACCTCGTGCGTAGCTTGAGCGACCAGGCAACAGCGCTGTGGCTGTGCAATGCCGATCTTGCCACGAACAGTATAACATTATCGATTCGTGATTGCAAATTGGGCGACCGTAGGCTGTTGGCCCCGGCACACTAAGGAAAGTCTCACCAATTTGGTATGGCGACAGTCGTATGTTTTTGTTATACTGCTCTCAAGACACCTACAGGCGCCGTCCGGTCGTTCCGGCGGTCAGCTCTTTTGAAAGGACTGTCGCAATGTTCACAGTTGTTCTGGTCGCTCTCGTTTTCGCTCTGGCGCTCACCCTGGTTGCCGCAACGCGCAAGGCCGTCCCGGCGCCGGTGCGCATCCCCGTAGAGCAGGACAACGCATCGCAGCGCCGCCGCACGCGCCGCTAGCTGCTAACGCCTCTGTCCCCCGGCGCTCCGCGACACTATCGTCGCTATTCTCTGCTGCCCCAGCCCCTCGTCGTGCCACCTCAGGCGAGCTCGCTCGTCACATCGCTCTCACCACGCTGTCATTTCCTGCGCCCTGTTGCGCACCCTATACTGATTGAAGCGGCGGCGGCGGAACTTCCGTCGTCGCTTCGTCGTTCTCTGGGTAGACGCAGATCGTCTGGCGCCGACCGCCCCCGCTTGCTCGGAGCACCGGTAGGTCGTCGCCGCCCGCCGAAGCTTTACGACGGAGGAGCGCCAGACGTGCTGAACTCCCTGAGACGCTTGCTGTCCCTCTGGGCTATGTTGCTGCTCACGCTTACAGGTGGGGCGGCGCTCGCCGCGCCGGTCGCTCCTGCCAGCGCGATCACGCTCGTTGCACGCCCAGGCTACGAGGGTGCGTTCCGCCCCGGCAGCTGGATGCCGATCATTGTCGAGCTTGAGAACAGCGGGGCCGACAAGCTTGTGGAGGTGCGGGTCGGCAGCCGCGAGGGCGCCCAGTACGCCACGCGGGTGGATCTGCCAAACGGCGGGCGCAAGTTGGTAACGCTGTATGTGTACCTCACCTCGGGCTCACGCCGCCTCACCGCCCGCCTGTTTAGCGACGGCAGCGAGCTGGCCTCGCAGCCGATCACGCTGCAGCCCGTGAACGCCAATGCCCGCATCGTCGCCATCGTCACCCCCGAGGGCAGCGCCATCCGCCCCCCGGCGCGGCTCAACAACACTACGCCCCTGGTTGCAGTGCGAATCGCGCCCGCTGATCTGCCTGAGCACGCGCTCGGGCTGAGCGGCTTTGGCTCGCTGCTGCTTGAAGATGTGGCTACGGCCGATCTGAGCGCACGCCAGCGCGACGCGCTGCGCCAGTGGGTGATGCGCGGCGGCCAGCTGATCATCGGCGGGGGCGACGGTATGGAGCGCACCCTTGCCGGCCTTCCCGCCGAGTTGATCCCCGCCAGCGTGAGCGCCCAGCTGCCTGTGGCCGCCGAGACGCTCTTTGGCCCCACGGCTGCGGGCATCGCCTCGGTGCCCTACGCCCAGCTTGCGCCGCGCCAGCCGGACGGCAACCGCGCGCCCTACCCGGTGTCGCTCGCCGCCCTGGCAGGCCAGGAGCTGCCTGCCCTTGAGCTGAGCCTTGGGCGCGGCGTGGTCACGGCACTGGCCTTTCCGCTTGGTCACCCTGCGCTCGTCGGCTGGGAGACGGCCCCGCAGCTCTGGGCCGAGCTGCTGCGGGTCAGCGCCGAGCTGCCCGCCGGCTTTGCTCCCGAAAACATGACCATGGACAGCTTCACCGAGGGCAACCTCGCTGCGAGCCTCACCAGCCTGCCCGCGCTCGACTTCCCGCCGCTCGAGCTGCTGGTTGGCCTGGTGCTCATCTACATTATTCTCGTTGGCCCCGTGACCTACCTGGTGCTGCGGCGGCTCGACCGGCAGACACTCGGCTGGGTGGTGGTGCCGCTGATCACGCTGCTGTTCGCCGGGCTCACCTACGGCTTTGGCTTTGCCCAGCGCGGCGGCGATGTGGTGCTGAACCAGGTGACGCTGATCGAGCCGGTGGATGGGGCCGTGAATCAGGCGCGAGTGCGGGCCTTTGTTGGCGTCTTCTCGCCGGAGCGGCGCAGCTACAGCTTTGCGGCCACCGGCAGCGGCGACGCCATACCCCTGCTGCGCCCGATCTCGGTGCAAGGGCCCTGGGATGTGGGCGGCGGCGGGGTGGGCGGCGTCTTCCTGCAAGATGTGGCGCCGGGCGCCGGAGTCGACAGCTTCGAGATCGCGCAGTGGTCTATGCGCGCCCTCAGCTCCGACAGCGTGGTGCCCTTTGGCAGCGTGGAATCCCGCGTGATGCTCGATGGCGCCACGCTGAGCGCAGAGGTGCGCAACGCCAGCCCGTACGCGCTGGAGGATGTGGCCGTGGTGCAGGGCGAACGGGTGGCGCACCTTGGCAGCATCGCCCCCGGCGAGACGAAGCGCGGCGAGCTGAAGCGGCGCCAGAGCGGCCAGCCCGGCGCCTTCGGCCCCGCTGCGCCCGTAAGCTACCTGGTGTACGGCGAGGAGATGGACGCCCAGAGCAAGCAGGGTGGTCAGCCGCTGCCGCTCCTGATCCAGCAGCGCATCCGGCTGCTCGACGCGCTCTACAACTACGGCCCCTCGCTACGCGGTGGCCAGCCGCTGCTGCTAGCCTGGGCCGACACCACAGCCCTCCAGCTTGTGCCTGCCGATGTGCTGGCCGACGAGCAGCACAGCGCGATGCTCAGGAGTGCGCCGCGCGTGGAGCTGGCCCCTGGCGAGGCGACGCTTGGGGCCGGCTGGCTTGCGCCCCGCTTCGAGGGCGGCCAGGCCAGCGCCTGCTTCGGCGGGCAGGGCACCGGCATCACGCTTGGCCCGCAGCCCGCCCTGCTACAGCTCACACTCCCGCGTGACCTCTACGGCTTTCGCCCAAGCGAGCTGGCGCTGCTCACCTCCTCGGACGGCCCCTGGCTGGACGACACCACGGTGGAGCTGTACGACTGGGCTGCGGGCAGCTGGGAGAGCGTGCCGATCACGGCCCGCCAGGTTGCGGTGGCCGCACCCGAGCGCTTTCTGAGCAGTGGCGGCGCGCTGCGCCTGCGCCTAACCAGCCCGCAGCCGCAGGCCAACTTCGGCTGCCTCTACATTGACGCCAAGCTAAAGGGAGCCATGCAATGACCTACGCCATCCAGACCGTGGATCTGTCGCGGCGCTACGGCCGTATGGTCGCGCTCGATCAGCTCAACCTGAGCGTGGAGCAGGGCAGTATCTACGGCTTTATCGGGCCGAACGGTGCCGGCAAGACCACGACGCTGCGGCTGCTGGCTGGGCTGCTGGAGCCGAGCGGTGGCGAGGTGCGGCTGATGGGCGAGCGGCTTGTGCCCGGCGGCGCCCAGCGCCTGGTGGGCTACATGCCCGACTTCTTTGGCGTGTACGACGACCTGCGGGTCTGGGAGTATCTGGACTTTTTTGCGCGCTGCTACGGCCTGGACGGCGCCACCCGTAAGCGCTCGGTGGACGAGCTGCTGAGTCTGGTGGATCTGGGCCACAAGCGTGACGCCTACGTGCAGAGCCTCTCACGCGGCATGCAGCAGCGGCTCTGCCTTGCCCACGCCCTGGTTCACAACCCGCCTGTGTTGCTGCTGGACGAGCCGGCCAGCGGGCTGGACCCACGTGCCCGCGTGGAGCTGCGCGAGCTGCTGCGCACGCTGCGCGACATGGGCAAGACGGTGCTGCTCAGCTCGCATATTCTGAGCGAACTGGCCGAGGTCTGCACCGAGATCGGGATCATCGAGAGCGGCAAGATGGTGGTGAGCGGGCCAGTAGACGAGGTGCGGCGCCAGCTTCAGGGCAGCACGCGGCTGCGTATCCGCGTGCTGCGCGGCCTAGAGACGGCCGAGGCGACGCTGCGGCAGCTGGTGGTGGCCCCTCAGGGCGAGCTGCCGCAGCTTGGCGGCGTGCGCCACGACCTGAGCGACGAGCGGGCGCTGCTGGTGGAGCTAGGCGACGCCGACGAAGAGGCCCAAGCGCGGCTGCTGGCACACCTTATTGAGCAGGGCGTGGTGGTGAGCGAGTTCCGTGCGCAGGCGGAGAATCTTGAAGAGCTGTTTTTGCGCCTGACGGCGGTCGAGTAGCTCTGTCCAGCAAGGGTTGTCCAGCAGCGTTGTCCGCAGATGACGCAGATTGCGCAGATTTTGTTGCGCGGGTGCAGTGGCAAAAACTGGGCCGGTAATCTGCGTCATCTGCGTCATCTGCGGATAAGAAAGGAATTGTATGCGCAATGCGCGCGTAAGACGGCCGCAGGTAAACCCGATCATCGTGCGCGAGGTGCGGACGCGCATGCGCGGGGCGCGGCCGTACGTCATTCTCACGGGGTTTCTGCTGCTACTGGCGGGGGCGGGCGTGGGCATCTACCAGCTGATGCTCCAGCAGGCGCGCTTTGGGGGCACGCTGCTGAGCGCGCAGGTGGGCCAGTCGCTGTTCAAGGGGCTGGGCTTTGTGGAGCTGCTGCTGGTGGTCTTTCTGGCGCCCTCGCTCACCAGCGGGGCGATCAGCGGGGAGCGCGAGCAGCTGACCTACGACATGCTGATGGCGACGCCGTTGCGGCCCGCGCAGATCCTGTGGGGCAAGCTAGTGGCCGCGCTGAGTTACCTGTTTCTGCTGATCTTCGCGGCGGTGCCGGTGTTCAGCGTGGTGCTGGTGTTTGGCGGAGTAGAGCTGCGGGCGCTGCTGAAGGCGCTGGCGCTGCTGGTGGTTGCGACGGTGTTTTTCGGGTCGATCGGGCTGTTCTGCTCGAGCTTTGGGCGGCGCACGGCGCGGGCCACCACGGCCGCGTACACCCTGGTGCTGCTGTTGATCGGCGTGCCGGTGCTGCTGGCCTCGGTCTGGGGCCAGTTCTCGAGCCCGCCCGGCCAGCTGCCGCCGCCCGAGCTGATCTACCTGAACCCGTTTAGCGCCCTGCTCTCGGTGACAACGATCGCGCCCCCAAGCGACCCGGCCATGGCCGCAGTGCCATTCTTTAGCTTCGGTGATCCCTTTGGCGGCCTGCCGCTGCTGGGGACGCTGGCGCCGGGTGTGGTCTACTACGGGCAGAACGGCCCGGTGGTGCTCCCGATCTACCGGGCGACCCTGCTGGCGTACGGGCTGCTCACGGCG
>JAYUYB010000738.1:0-7200 GCA_043752655.1 Chloroflexota bacterium | reverse complement strand
GAGAGTATAGTACGCGCACCGACCACAAAGGCCAACACCAGACGCCCGCAGGGGGCAAACGCTACCCACCCACACCCACGCAGCGCCGTCGCTGTCCGACCATGCACGAGCTTGGAGCAGATGCCGCTCCTTTGCGTCCGCCCTGGGCCTATACTGTGAACGGACCGATAGCCTATGGGCGCCGGTAATGGGGCGCTGCTAGGATGCTTGTAAGAGCGCAACTCGCTCTACCCCGACACGAAAGCGACCCCAGCACTACACTAGCAAGCAGACAATGACGACCACCACAAGCACATCCCTCTCCGAGATCTTGGAGCTCGCACAGGCGGCAGCCGCGGCTGGCGACACCACCCGCGCCCGGCACGACTTTCGCAATCTTACCGAGATCGACCCGACCCTGCGCGACGGCTGGCTTGGCTATGCGGCCTGCACCAGCGTGCTTGCGGAGCGCAAGGCGCTCTTTGGCCACGCTCTGGAGCTTGACCCAGCCAGCGCCGAGGCAATGGCGGGCATCGCCTACGTAGACGAGTTGCTGGCGGCGGGCAAGCTGCTCTGGCCCAGCGAGCGCGCAGTGAGCCTGGAGCCGCTGGCTCTGGCGCTAGAGTTGCAGCAGCCCCCTGTGCCTGCTCCTGCCCCGAGCCCGGCGCCTGCTGCGCGCAGCGACTTCACGGCCCTTGCGGCGGTGGGCCTGATCAGCCTGGCGACGATGGGTGTGCTCACCGCATGCGGCATCTTCGTGCTTACGAGCTTCTGGGGCTTCCTGCTAGCGTTCCTGGCCGGCCCTGCCGTCAGCGAGCTCGTGGTGCGGCTGAGCGCCCGCCCGCGCAAGCTAGTGGCCGGGCGGCGCGTGCAGATCGCGGCGGGGCTCGGCCTGTTCCTCGGCGGGCTCGCGGCTATGGCGATCGGCGGGCTGCTGATCCAGCTGCTTGGCGTGCCCGTCCCGTTCGAGGCCGTGCGGATGGCGCGCAACATCGGCGTGGCCACCGACACGATGACAGTGCTGCTCAACAACCCCGGCCTGCTTGTATTCCTCAGCTCCGCTATGGCAGCGACCGTGTACCGGATGCGGTAGATACGACTCAGCCCTCCCTCCTGGCCTGCTCCTTGCAAGGAGTGCGGCTAAGGGGGAGGGCTGATGATTCCCACGCGGCCGCATGCGCTTCTGCCCTATCGCACATCCTCACGGATACTGCGCAGAATAGCATCGACATCCAGGCCGTCCGCTTTGGCAAGGCGGATCTGCTCCAGCAGACGCGCCTCGGCGTCGCTCTTGCGGTACTGGGCGTCTGTGAGGCGACGCTTTTCGTCTTCTACGTCCAGCGCGCGATCTTCCTTCGCCTGCGCCTCAGACCACTCAAAGGTTCTCTGCCAGAAGTACCCTGCCTCGCGGAAGAAGAGCGTAAAGATCCCTGTGGTATCAACCGGGCCTTTGCTCATGGCGCGCTCCTTTGCTCCTATGGCTCTCTAAGTATTGTATGACGTGGGAGTTAAAAAGTCAACGCGGGGCGCCGCTTATATTGCAGAATCACAGCCAGGGTGCTATACTTGGCACATCGCTTATTTGCATATATGCAAGAGTAGCGGGCGCAGGTGCTGCTAGGACATGGCTCTGGCGCCCGGCCCCTCCCCCGTGAAGGAGCCGCCGATGACGACGTTACGCCCCCTGACGTCGACCGCCACGGCAAGCCGCCGCCGCTTGCTAGATCTGGGCGGGCAGGCTGTGCATCTCTTCCGCTTCGGCGCCCCAGCCGAACTGGCCTACGAATACTTCCTCGACATCCCAGCCGTCTTTCAGCTGCTCCCCGACGCCCTCGACGTGCGCACATACGCCCCGAACCGCTACCGGCTCACGGTGGGCGCCTCGGATGGGCACGGCCACAGCATGGCAGCGATCTTCGATCTGCAGGCCGAGCTCGACCCTGGGCGCTCGATCAAGGTGTTCCCCGCCGCCGACGGCCCATCTGTGCAGGGGCGCGGCATGGCCTTTACCGGCGCCCTGGTCGCCGAGGCGATTTTCCTGCCAGATGGCGCCCACAGCGCGGTGGAGTACGCCGTGGATATCGAGATGAGTATCCCCATCCCCGGCGTGCTCGGCCTGATGCCGATGCAGTTTCTCCAGAACCTCGGCGAGCGGGCCATGGAGTTCAAGATGACCCAGATGATCAACGGGTTTACCCGCGCGATCAACGCCGATTTCAACGCCTGGATGGTCGGCGAGGCCTAGCCTCAGCGCACGAGATCAAAAAGCAAAGCGGCGACGGATAACCCGTCGCCGCTTTGCGTTGCGCCAATCTAGCAGCGGCCCGCACGCGCCTGCCGGGCCCTAGCGCTGTGTGGAGCCCACCGCCCGCTCGGCCTCGCCGATCATGGCCTTGAAGGTGGCCGTGCCGAGCGTGATCAGATCGCCCTCGTCGATGCGCTGCTGCCCGCTCACCGGCGCACCATTGACAAAGATAAGCGCCTTAGGGTCGAGGGGTAGGATGAACCAGCGATCCAGCGCCACCCGCAGCTCGGCGTGGCGCGGGAGAACCTGGCGGTCGTGCATCACCACATTGCAGTGCGCATCTGAGCCGATCAGGGTGCTGCGCTCGGTGAATACCGTGGCGTTGCCCACGCGCGAGCCAGAGATCCCAATAAGCGAGAGTGCCTTCGCCATAGCTGGGCCTTCTTGAGTGAAGATTTTGTGTTCCGATGGGCATGACAGTTGTAGCACCGACACGCCTGCGTGTCAAGGTGAGCGCCCAAGCCCCATGCTATAATCCTCTCCGAGGAGGATTCCCATGCCCGCATCCGACAGCGTCCAGCGCGTTCGCGTCTACCTCAGTCGGGACGACCAGTGGGAAGGCGGGGCGCGCTACCTCGCGCTGCTCGATCTGCTCCGCCGCTCCGGCGCTACCGGCGCCACGGCACTCCAGGGCCTCGCCGGCTTTGGCCCCGGCCAGCGCTCGCGCCCCGGCACACTTGATCGCCCCGACCAGCATCAGCCCGTCGTGATCGAGTGGGTTGATCGCGTCGAGCGTGTCGCCCGCTTGCTGCCGCTCCTCGATGATCTCATCGGCGATGCCCTCGTCACTGTCGAGGATGTGCCCGTCTACCGGGCTCTGCTGCGCGCCCGCGGCCCCTTTGCAGTGGATAACTCCGTCGGCGCGATTATGCGCAGCCCCGCCCCATCCATTCTTGCCGACGCCCCGCTCAGTGCGGCGCTCGCCAGCCTGCGCGCCGACGAGCTCGCCGCCCTGCCCGTAATCGACGCCGAGGGCCGCCTGGTGGGCCTGATCACCGCCCAGGAGCTGGCCTGGCGCGCTGGCCTGCGTCTCCCGCACCGCCTGCTTGATCGGCTCGCCCCCGCCGAGCGCGACACTATGCTCGTGCCGCTTGTCGGCCGCGTTGCCCAGGACGTGATGAGCGTCGAGCCGCGCAGTGTCGGCGTGAACAGCCCTATCCCCCAGGCCCTCGTCACCATGGTCGAGTGGGGCTACGAGCAGGTGCCCGTGGTGGATCGCGCGGGGCTCCTGGCGGGGCTGCTCGGCCACGACGATGTGCTGCGCGCCGCTGTTGAACACGCCGCCGAGGCCGAGGCTGGCGCGGTGCGCGACGCTGAGCCGCCCACCAGCGTGCGCCTGGTGATGCAGACCGCAACCCACCGGGTGGTCGTCGGCCAAACGCTCAGCCTTGCGCTTGCCCAGCTGCTGGAGTCCCCTGAGCGGCCCTTGCTGGTAGTAGACGCGGCCGGGCGCCTGGTGGGGGCGCTGGAGCTCGCGGGCATCCTCAACGGCCTCCAGGGCGAGGAGCGGGCCGCGTTGCTGGCCGCGATCCAGCGCCCGCAGCCCACGCCCGCAGCGGCGCTCCCTGGCGCTGGGCAGAGTCTGGAGGGCTTTGTCACCCCGGATCAGCCAGCGATCGAGCCGGAGGCGACCCTGCTCGCCGCTGCGCGTCGCCTGCTGGAGCTGCGGGCCGAGCGGCTGGCCGTGGTTGATCCCGAGGGCGTATTGTTGGGTATAATAGCGCGCGGCGGGCTGATCCGCGCCCTGATGCAGCAGAGCGACTAGCGGAGCTTCCGGGAAGCTTATGAAAACTTTTCTGATCACCGGCGGGGCCGGTTTTCTCGGCATCAATCTCGTTCGCTATCTTCTGGAGCGCAGCCACAAGGTGCGCACGCTCGACATTGCCCCCTTCGACTACCCCGAGCGCAGCCGTGTCGAGGTGCATACCGGCGACATCCGCGACAAGAGCGCGGTGGAGATGGCTATGCAGGGTGTGGATCTGGTGATCCACACCGCAGCCGCCCTGCCGCTCTACAAAGCTGCGGACATCTTCTCTACCGACATCGATGGCACCCGCAACGTGATCCAGGCGGCCCACGAGCGCGGCGTCGAGCGCTTCATTCATATCTCCACCACGGCGGTGTACGGCATCCCCGACCATCACCCGCTGGTGGAGAGCGACCGGCTCGATGGGGTTGGCCCCTACGGCGAGGCCAAGGTGAAGGCTGAGGAGATCTGCGCCAGCTACCGCGAGCGGGGTCTGTGCGTGCCGATCCTCAGGCCTAAATCGTTCATCGGCCCCGAGCGCCTTGGCATCTTCGCCATGCTCTACGACTGGGCCAAGGACGGCAAGAACTTCCCGCTCCCCGGCAGCGGCAAGAACCGCTATCAGCTGCTGGATGTGGAGGATCTCTGCGCGGCCATCTACCTCTGCGCAACCATTGACGCGGCCAGCGCCAACGACACCTTCAACGTGGGCGCCAAGGTCTTCACGACGATCAAAGCGGATTTCCAGGCAGTGCTCGACGCGGCGGGCTTCGGCAAAAAGATCATCAGCTTCCCGGCTGCCCCGATGACGGCCGCGCTCGTGGTGCTGGAGCAGCTCAAGCTCTCGCCCGTCTACAAGTGGGCCTACGGCACGATCACCGAGGACTCATTTGTGTCGGTGGAGAAGGCCGAGCGCACGCTCGGCTTCAAGCCGCAGCACTCCAACCAGGATGCGTTAGTGCGCAACTATAAGTGGTACGTCGCGCACCTGAGCGATTTCCAGAACGCCACCGGCGTCTCGCACCGGGTGCCGTGGAACCAGGGCATCCTGAAGCTGGCCAAGCTGTTTTTCTAGGGAACAGGGCACTGGGAACAGGGAACAGGGCAGCACAATTAACTCCCGGCGCCCGCACCGTCTTCTGTTCCTAGTGATCTGATGCGCTGGATGAGCGCGCTGGTGGAGCGGCCATCGGCATAAGGCAGCAGCTGCACCTGGCCGCCGTAGCCGAGCACGATGCGCGCCTCGGGGAGCCGGGTGAGGTCGGGGTTTTCGCCTGTGCCCGCTGCGTAATCGCCACCCTTGACATACAGATCGGGGCGCACGGCGCGCACCACAGCCTCGGCGGTGGGCTGCTCAAAGATCGTCACGTGGTCGACGCAGCGCAGGGCGCTGAGCACAGCAGCGCGGTCGGCCTCCGGCACGATGGGGCGCAGCGGGCCTTTGAGCGCGCGCGTCGAGGCGTCGGAGTTCAGCGCGATCACCAGCAGGTCGCCGAGGGCGCGGGCGCGCTCCAGGTAGCCCACGTGGCCGGCGTGGATCAGGTCGAAGACCCCGTTGGTGAGCACGAGGCGCCTGCCGCGCACGCCCCAATCCTCCCGCAGCGCGACCAATTCATCGAGCATCAGCAGAGTCATAAGTTTAGACAAGCCTCAAATACGCTTTACACATCTGGCACACACAGCGCTTCCGACCGCGCTCAGGCTGCGCCCTGTCCCCTGTCCCCTGTTCCTTGTTCCCTTGCTTGAGCGCGATACGGCGAGCCGAGCACGCAGAGCGCCGCGAGGGCCAGGGCGACGACGAAGGCGGCGCCGAAGAGCACGGGGGCCACGGCGGGGATCAGGGCGAGGCCAGGGCCGACGAGGGCGGCGACGAGCAGGAAGAGCGTGGTGAGCGGCAGGCTCTGGGCGTGGGCGATCCAAAGGCCGCGGCGCCAATTTCCCCGGCGCAGTTGCTCGCCTGCGCAACGGCCGATTGTGGTGCCTGCGGCGGAGATCAGCGTCCAGAGAAAAGCGGCGATAAAGAGGTTCCAGGCCTGCGCGGGCTGCGCCCAGCGGAAGGCGCTGCCGCCGATCGCGCCAAGCAAGGCGCTTACGGCCAGCGCGACGAGGAAGGCGGGCGAGACGCGCGGGGCAGCCTGGGGCGGGGCGGGGCTCACTCGGAGGCCTGCTTGCCTGCGGCGGCGGCCTGCACCAGCTGATCGTATGCCTCGTGGGAGATAAACTCCCCGCCCTCGATGCTACGCTCCAGCTCGCGCCGGTTGCGGTCGAAGACTAGTTCGGCGTAGAGCAGGCGAAAGCAGCGTGCATCCATCAGCTCTTTGCGCAGCCGGTAGCCGACGACATTCTCACTGTCGTCATAGTCGACGGCGAGATCGTTGTAAAGGTGGACGCGCACATGCACCGGGGCGCCGCAGCGGCTACAGCGCACATACAAGTGCAGCGCGTTGTCGGACGGGCTCGGGCTTTGGGCGCCAAACAGGCGGCGCAGAAAGTTCATCAGGGTTTTCCTGCATCTCAGCGGCGTACAGGCGCATGATACCGGAAGCCTGGCAGCGTGGCAAGCGCACGGGTTTACCGCACCACATGGCGATTTGCGCAAAGCGAAGGGGTATGCTAAAATATCCGCGCTGTGAGAGCGGTTATTTTCGGTGTGCAAGCCGGCGTAGCTCAATTGGCAGAGCAACGGTTTTGTAAACCGTAGGTTCAGGGTTCAATTCCCTGCGCCGGCTCCAGTCATCTCGCGCACCTGGGTCGGTACCGAAGCGGTCAAACGGGGCAGACTGTAAATCTGTTGTCTAACGACTTCGCAGGTTCGAATCCTGCCCGGCCCACCAGAGAAGTGCTGAGTACGTAAGTCCTCAGCACTGCATAGCGCCTACGTAGCTCAGTTGGTAGAGCACGTCTTTGGTAAAGACGAGGTCACGGGTTCAAGTCCCGTCGTAGGCTCCAGATCGTAACGGCGCGGCGCAGACGGTGCCCGCCAGGTTGCTCGTGTCGGCTTGCCGACGCGAGCGGCGCTTTTTCCTGAGCTCGCTTTGAAGGAGATATCTAAGTGGCAAAGCAGAAGTTTGAGCGGACGAAGCCGCATATCAACATCGGGACGATCGGGCACGTGGATCACGGCAAGACCACGCTCACCGCGGCGATCACCAAGGTGCTCTCGCTCAAG
>JAYUYB010000737.1:0-2882 GCA_043752655.1 Chloroflexota bacterium | reverse complement strand
CGGCGACAGTTGTGCTGCTGCTTCCAAAAGCGAAGCTAAGCGAGGCCATTATGCGAACAACGCTGCGCGAAAAAGCTGTGCTCTGGGGGGTTGGGCTCACGCTGGCGGCGAGCGTCGAGCTGCTGCTGCGCAGCCAGATCAGCCCGCTCTCGCTCGTTGGCGTCGCTGTGCTGGCGCCCATCGTGCTGGTTGTGGGGCTGCTTGCCACCTTCGTGCTGCGCCGTCAGCCAGGGTGAGCTTCCGGGAAGGGCGCCTCGGCCGCTGCGAGCGGCAGGCTCACCGTGAAGACCGAGCCCGCATCCGGCGTGCTTGTCACCTGGATCGACCCGCCCATCATCTCGCAGAAGCGCTGCGAGATCGCGAGGCCCAGCCCGGTGCCGCCGTAGCGCCGCGTGGTGGACTGATCGGCCTGCACGAAGGGCTCGAACAGGCGGCTGAGCTGCTCGCTGCTCATGCCGATGCCCGTGTCGCGCACTTCAAAGATCAGCAGGCGTGCGGCGAAGCTGGCCGGCAAGCTGGCGCCAAGCTGAAGCGCACTGCGATCACGCACGCCGACGCTCAGCGTGATCTCGCCACCCTGTGTAAACTTCGCCGCGTTCGCCAGCAGGTTGATCAGAATCTGGCGCACCTTGGTCTGGTCGCCATAGACCAGGGCGGGCTCGCCGTCGTAGCGCACGCTGAGCCGGTTCTGGTTGCTCAGGGCCTGGGGCGCAACAGCCGCCTGCACGTCGCTGATCACAGGGCCAAGGGCGAAGTGCTCGTTGTAGAGCTCCATCTTGCCCGCCTCGATCTTGGAGATGTCGAGGATGTCGCTGATCAGGCCATGCAGATGGCGCCCGGCGCGATTGATCCGCTCCAGATCCACGCGCAGCTCGGCCTCGCTCATCTCGCCCACGTCATCGAGCAGCAGCTCGCTGTAGCCGATAATGGCGTTCAGCGGCGTGCGTAGCTCGTGGCTCATGTTGGCGAGGAAAGTGCTCTTGGCGCGGCTGGCGGCCTCGGCGGCGTCACGGGCACGCTGCAGCTCTAGCTCCACCTGCTTGCGGCGGGTCGCGTCGCGCACGATCACCACGTAGAGGCGGCGGCTGCGGAAGGTGAGCTGGCCGGAGGAGAGATCCAGCGGAAAGAGCGAGCCGTCGCTGCGGCGGCCCGCCACCTCGTTGCCGATGCTGATCAGCTTGTACTGGCGGTGCAGCGGGTCGGGGATCAGCGTGGCGATCGGCTGGCCGATCATCTCGTCGGCGCTGTAGCCGAAGATGCGCGTGGCGGCGGGGTTGAAGGTGGTGATCGTGTCGCGCTCGTCGATGATCATGATCCCGTCGACGGCGTGATCCACCACGGCCTGGCGGTAGAGCCCGGTCATCGCGGTATCGGCGGCCACGGCGGCGAGCGTGCTCGCGATCTCGCCAAGCTCGTCGCTGGTGGTGGGGGCAGCCACGATCTGCTCCTCGCCGCCCACGATCTGCGCCGTGGTTGTGGCGAGCGCGTCGATGGCATCGCCCACCTGTACGGCGAGGGCGGCCAGGGCGTAGGCGCTTACGAGGGCCGCGAGGGCCGTGACGGCGGCGAGGGCGGGGCTACCCTGGAGCAGCAGCAGCAGGGTGAGCGCGGCGACGGGCAACAGCACTATCAGCGCAACGATCCGAAACTTGCGCGTAAAGCTTTGCCGGCCAAGAAGCGCGGCCAGAGGCGCGACGAGCTTGCCGAGCGGCACCGTGCTTGCTCCATGGGCTGATCGATAGTCACACCGCGCTCAGTATAGCATGGAGGTAGTTAACGAGACATCATCGCCGCAAGCTCGTCCAGAAAGCCTGTGAAGATAGGTCGCTGCGCCACATCGTCCACGAGAAAGGCGTCGTGGCCCACGCTGCTCGTCAGCTCCACATGCTCAACGGGGCGGCCCTGGCGCCGCAGGGCGTCGGCGATGGCGCGCGACTCGGCTGTGGGGTAGAGCCAGTCGCTGCTGAACGAGATCAGCAGGCTGGCGCCCTGCACGCGGGCCATGGCTGCGTCCAGCGAGCCGTAGCGCGCCGGCAGATCCCAGTAGTCCATGGCCTTGGTGATGTAGAGGTAGCTGTTGGCGTCGAAGCG
Source organism: Chloroflexota bacterium (assembly GCA_043752655.1). Classification (GTDB taxonomy): domain Bacteria; phylum Chloroflexota; class Chloroflexia; order Chloroflexales; family Chloroflexaceae; genus OHK40. The sequence goes on along the minus strand of JAYUYB010000737.1, from coordinate 791 downwards.
CGTGTTGAAGCTGGCGCCCTGGTAGTCGAGATAGCTCTCGATGGCGAACTCGCGCTCCAGGCTGAAGGCCGGCTCGTGGGCGCCCTGGAGGCGGCGGCCAAACTTCTGCTCCAGCGAGCTGTCGCTAAGGTAGGTGACGTGGCCGATCATGCGTGCGACAGCCAGGCCGTCGGCGGGTGGCTCGTGGCCGTAGTAGTCGCCGCCGCGCCAGCGCGGGTCGCTCATAATCGCCCTGCGCCCGATGCTGTTCCAGGCGATGGTCTGCGCGGCCGAGTGGGCGCTGGTGGCCAGCAGCACCGAGCCGGCCACACGCTCGGGGAAGGCCGTTGCCCACTCTAGGGCCTGGAAGCCGCCCATCGAGCCGCCGGCCACAGCGAGCAGCCGCTGAATGCCCAGGGCGTCGATCAGGCGCGCCTGGGCGCGCACCATGTCGCCGATGGTGACGACCGGGAAGCGCGCGCCGAAAGATCGGCCTGTGCGCGGGTCGCGGCTGGCGGGGCCGGTGGAGCCCACACAGCCGCCCAGCACGTTCGAGCAGATCACGTAGTAGCGGTCGGTGTCGAAGGGTCGGCCAGGGCCAATCATCGTGTCCCACCAGCCTGGCTTGCGGTCGCCGGGGCTGTGGCGCCCGGCGGCGTGGGCGTCGCCGGAGAGCGCGTGGAGCAGCAGGATAGCGTTGCTGCGCGCCGCGTTCAGCTGCCCGTACGTCTCGAAGGCCAGCGTTATCGGGCCAAGGCTCGCCCCGCTCTCTAGCGGCAGCGGCTCGGTCCAGGTGAGGTACTGGCGCTGGA
>JAYUYB010000736.1:0-7208 GCA_043752655.1 Chloroflexota bacterium | reverse complement strand
TGATCCTGCTGCTGATGGCCATCGTCCGCGCGCGGGCGATCTACGCTGAGCAGTCCACCAATAGGCCAGGCTGGGTCTACCTGCTCCTGGCCGTGCCTTTGCTGCTGGGCACCATCGTGCCCGCACGCCCGCTCGGTGCCGACACGCTGGCCGGGCAGGGCGCCGAGCTGAGTAGGGTGCCCAACACGGGCCGCGCCGCGCAGCTGGCGCGCGACACGAATAGCTGAAGCCTGCTGGATTGGGGCACGGCGCTGAGTGTCCAGGGCGATGCGCTGCGCGGCAAACCCGCCGACGTGGTCGGCTTTGTGTTCCACGACGATGGGCTTGGCACAGACGCGTTCTACGCGGTGCGCTATGTGGTAACCTGCTGCGCCGCCGACGGCGCGGGCGTTGGCCTGCCGGTGCTCTGGGCTGGTGGTAGCAGTCTCCCAGAGAACGGCTGGGTGCGCATTATCGGCACGATCGACACTGCCAGTGTTGCGGGCCTCGATCAGCCTGTGCTGCGCGCCACCGCCGTCGAGCCCGTCCCGCAGCCCGAAAATCCCTACCTGTACCCGTAGTGCTGAGTAACAAGGGCTGATCGCTGTCGGCGACAACTCATGCCCTGTGCAGCTCAGCACTTGCGCGCAGCGCACGCAGCACTATGCCCTATTACACCCGTATCGGCCTCCTCAGTGCCACGTTGCTCGCCCTCACGCTCGGCCTCTTGCGCTTTGGTCCTCAGGCGGCGCCATTTACGCTGGCGGCTCAGGGGCCGAATGGCGATGCTGTAGCGGTGGGCGCCACGATCAGCGTCACCTTCTCGCGCCCCGTGGATCGGCGCTCGGCCGAAGCAAGCTTTCGCGTCGAGCCGCCGGTGCCTGGCCGCTTCTTCTGGGCAGAGCGCACGCTCACATTTCAGCCCACCCAGCTACTGGCCCCTGAGACGGGCTACCGCGTGAGCTTCGGCACAGCCCTGCGCGACGAAGACGGCCGCCCAATCGGCCGCGATCTGGCCTGGAGCTTCCGCACCCGCAGCACTCGTCTGCTCGTCGTGACGGCCACCGCGAGCGGTGGCAGCGAGTTGTGGCTGGTGGCGCCCGACGGCAGCGACGCCCAGCGCCTGCTTGATGCGCCCGCTGGCATCAGCGATATTGCCATGGCCCCCGATGGCACCCGCGCGATCTATGTGGAGCCGCGCGGACTCCAGCGCAGCGCGCTGATGCTCGTAAGCCTGGAGGATGGCGCTACCCGGCCCCTGGTAGACGACGCGGGCGCCAGCAGCGCTGTGCCTGCCTGGACGTCACTGGGCGACTTCATCGCCTTTGAGCGACGCACGCTCAGCAACGGGCAGCTTGGTGTGCCCCGCATCTGGCTCGCCCAGCCCGACGGCACGCTGCTGGGGCCGCTGTATCGCGGCGATGGCAGCGACATCGCCTATGCCCCTGCCTGGTCGCCCGACGGCGCCAGTGTCGCCTTTCTCGACGGCGTGAGCCAGACGATCAAGCTGTATAGCTTCTTCACCGACGCGGTGCGCGAGCTGCCCGCCCGTAGCGGCGAGCGCCCCACCTGGCTCCCCGATGGCTCGGCCTTGGTCTACAGCGCGGCGGAAATGCGCGACCAGGGCCTCTCGCTGCGCCTGCGCCTCGTGACTCTGGGCGAGGCCCCGGCAATCCGCGACCTTACGGACGGCGCGGCGGCCGAGCTGAGCCCCGCCGTGAGCCCAAATGGCGAGGCGGTGGCCTACACTCGGCGTGGCCCCGACGGACCCCAGGCGCAGATCTGGCTCGCCCCGACGGCGGGCGGCGCCGCGCGCGCCCTGAGCACGCGAGGCCCGCACCAGGACACGCAGCCCCTCTGGTCGCCCGACAGCACACGCGTGGCCTTTATCCGCAATAGCGCTGCCGGGCCGCGCCAGAGCGAGGCCATCACAATTGATGTTGCCAGCGGCACGGAGCAGCTGGCCCTCCCCGGCGCTGTGCAAGTCATCTGGGCGCCATAGACCCAGCAGCCAGCTCCGTCGCTGCTGGCGGCAACCCGCGCTACCAAACGGTTGCCAAACTTGTACCATGCGTCGATGATAGACACTCGCAATATTGACAGAACAGCGACCTGATGATAGTCTATATCAATCGAGCGCAATACGACAGGAGTATCTGCAATGACCAGCTTCGCTAGGCTGCGCGTCCCTGCCCTGATGCTGTTTCTGGTCCTACTGCTTGTCGCCTGCGGTGGCCAGCCCACCGCTGCTCCGGCCCCCGTCGGCGCGCTGACCGTGATCGCGACCACCACACAGATCGAGGACGTGCTCGGCGCCCTTGTGGGCGACCGGGTGACGATTGTGGGCTTTGTGGCGCGCAACGGCGACCCGCACGAGTTTGAGCCAACCCCCGAGAACGTCAAGCAAGTCGCCGGCTCCACTGCGGTCTTCAAGAATGGCGCCGGGTTTGAGGGCTGGCTCGACGAGCTGATCGCCAACGCCGGTGGCAACCGGCCGGTCTTCGACCTCTCCGAAGGGCTCAGCTTGGGCACGATCGACAGCGCGTTTGAGGAGGGCGGCGAGACTGACCCGCATATCTGGATGAGCCCGGTACATATGCTCACCGTCGTCGACAACGCGGTCGCCGGGCTGAAGCAGATCGACCCCGCTGGCGCCGCCACCTTCGACGCCAACGCCACCAGCTACAAGGCGCAGCTCACCGAGCTAGACGCCTGGGCCGAGCGTGAGCTGGCGAGCATCCCCCCCGAGCGTCGTAAGCTCGTCACCGCCCACGACGCGATGGGCTACTTCGCCAGCCGCTACAACTTTGCCATCCTTGGCGCGGTGATCCCCAGCGCCAGCACCGAGGCGGCCGAGACCTCGGCCAAGGCACTGGCGGCGCTGGTGGAGACGATCAGGGCGGCGCAGGTGCCCACGATCTTCGCTGAGGCGAGCACCAACCCCAAGTTCATCGAGCAGGTGGCCGCCGAGTCAGGCGTGAAGGTCGACGAGCTCTATGTCGACTCGCTCGGCGACAAGGGCGGCGAGGCGGGCACCTACCTCGACTTCTTCCGCACCAACGTGAACCGGATCGTCACCGGGCTGAAGTCGCCACTTTTGTTGCAGTCGAAGGCCTGCCCGGCAAGATCGCCGAGCACAGCATCGAGCGCGACGTTGCTCCGCGCCTAGACGTAGCGCTGCATCCAGCCCAGCAGAGCCACGTTATGCGCCTTGCGCAGCTCTGGCGCCCCGTAGATCGAGGCCGCGTGCGAGCCGCCCGGCAGGCGCAGCATCTCCACCGGGCAGCCGCTCACCTTCAGCACCGCGTAGAACTGCTCGGACTGCTCGGCCGGGCAGCGGTAGTCGGCCTCGGCCTGGATAAGCAGCGTCGGCGTGGTGCAGCGGTGGGCGTAGCTGATCGGCGAGCAGCGCGCGTAGACCGCGGGGATCTCGTGGGGCCGCCCGCCCAGCTCTTGGGTGGCGAACCAGGGGCCAATGTCGCTCACGCCGTAGAAGCTCACCCAGTTCGTGACCGGGTTCTCGGGCACGGCCGCCTTGAAGCGCGTGGTCTGGCCGACGATCCAGCACGAGAGGTTGCCGCCGCCGGAGAGCCCACAGACGCCCAGCCGCTCGGGGTCGGCCAGGCTACGGGCCACCGCCGCATCCACCCCCGCCATCAGGTCGTGGTAATCCAGGTTGCCCCAGTCGCCGATGATCGCGCTGGCGAACTCTTCGCCGTAGCCCGTGGAGCCGCGCTGGTTCACGAAGAGCACCGCGTACCCCGCCCCAGCCAGCAGCTGGAAGTCGAACGAGAAGGTGTGGCCGAAGCCCGAGTGGGGGCCGCCGTGGATGTAGAGCACGGTCGGGTAGGGCGCCTCGCCCAGCGGCGGGCGCATGAGCCAGCCCTCCACCATCGCGCCATCGCTGCCCGCAAACTGCAGATGCTCCACGGCCCCTGTGGCCCAGGTTGCTGTCACCTCCGCGTTAAGCTGGGTGAGCTGGCGCTCCTCGCCGCTGGCCAGATCGGCCAGGTAGAGGTCGAGCGGGCTTTGCAGCGTGCTCACAGCGAAGAGCAGCCCGGCCGCGCCAACGTCCAGCGGGTAGCACGAGCGCTCGCCCTCGATCAGCGGCACACACGCCTCCGGCCCGGCCAGGCTCACGCGGTAGATCTGCACCGTGCCGCCCACCTGCACCATGCTGTAGAGCGAGCGCCCGTCGGCGGCGGGCAGCAGGCGTGCCACCAGGTTCACGGCCATATCGTCCTGAAGAGCAACGCCGGGGTGGTAGGGCAGCGCTGAGGTGCGACACTCGGGCGTCCCGCCAGCGCGATCAACAAGCCAGATGTCGCGCTTCGCGCCCATGGGCCGCCCGTGGGGCGTGCCGTAGAAGGCCACCCGCTGGCCGTCGGGCAGCCACGTCGCGCCGGTCGCATAGCCCCAGTCGCCCGTCAGCTCGCGGGCCGCGCCGTCTAGCGTGAGCGTGCGCAGCCGGGAGTGGTAGCCGCTCTCGCCCTCGGGCTGCATCGTGCTCAGCACCAGCAGCTCGCTGCCGTCGGGCGACCAGCCTTGCAGCGCGTGGTGCTGCTCGTCGTCTGTGATCCGGCGCGGCTCGCCGCCGTCGCTTGGCACCACATACACCGACTGGACTGTCCCATCGAGGTAGCCCATGGCGTCGAAGCGGTAGACCCGGCGCGTGAGGCGGTAAGGCTTGCTCAGGTCGGGCGGCGCGGCGGGCGGCGCGCTAAAGGCAAGCTGGCTGCCGTCCGGCGACCAGAGCGGGCCGCCGCCCACGCCCTGCGCCAGGGCGGTGAGCGCGCGGACCTCGCCGCCGTCCGCCGCGATCAGATAGAGCTGCGGCTTGCCGTCGCGGGTGGAGCTAAAAGCGATCTGGGTGCCATCGGGCGACCAGGCGGGGCTGCTGTCGCGCCCGCGCCCCGCGCTGAGCTGGCGTGTCTCGCCCGTACCCAGCGCCAGCAGCCAGAGCGCCACATGCTCGGCGCCCGCCTCGTCGAAGCTGGCGAGGGCGTAGACCAAGCTGCGCCCATCGGGCGCGAGCCAGGCGTCCTGCAAGGTCTTCAGGCGAACCAGCTCCTCCGGCCCAACTGGCCGCCGCTCTGCGGGGATCAACATAACGCATATCCTCCTTCGCTACACCTAGCTATTCAGCCGTGGGTCAAGCGCGTCGCGCAGGGCGTCGCCGACAATGCTGAAGGCCAGCACGGTGATCGTGATAAAGAAGCCGGGGATGAAGACCAGGCCGAGCGATTTGTAGAAATACTGCGTGGAGTTGGTGAGCATATTGCCCCACGAAGGTGTGGGCGGCTGGATGCCGAGCCCCAGGAAGCTGAGCACCGCCTCGATCAGGATGAAGCTGGGCACGGCCACGGTGGCCCAGACGATGATGATATGCAGCACGTTGGGCAGAATATGGCGGGCGATGAGCGCCAGATCGCCCACGCCGAGCGCCCGCGCCGCCTCGATATACTCGCGCTGCTTCACTGAGAGCGCTTCGGAGCGCACCAGGCGCGCCAGGTCGAACCAGCTAAGCACGGCGATGATCACCGCCAGCATGGCCGGGCCAACCTGCACGAGCGAGCCGATCAGGATGAGCAAGAAGATCCCAGGGATGGAGAGCATCAGGTCGACAAAGCGCATCAGCAGGCCATCGATCCAGCCGCCGTAGTAGGCCGCCACCAGGCCAACGATGGTGCCGATCACGAGGGCCACCAGCACGCCCAGCGCGGCCACGCCCATCGAGACCCGGCCACCGTAGACGATGCGGGTGAGCACGTCGCGGCCATACTCGTCGGTGCCCAGCCAGTTCTTCGCGCTGGGCGACTCGAAGTTATACAGCAGGCGCTGGTCCGTCGGGCTGGCCTTGGTCACATAGGTCGCGATCAGATCTGCGCCAAGGGCCAGCAGCACCAGCAGCACCAGCACCACCAGCGCGAACAGCGCCAGGCGGTTGGCGGTGAAGCGACGCCAGGATCGGGCGAATGTGCTAGCAGAGGTCGCCTGCGCGGCGGGGGCGGCCACGGGCAGGGCGCGCCCCGTTGATTGAAGCTTATCTACCATCGCACCTTCCCTGGCGGGCGCCGGTTGAGCGGCTACGAGTAGTGGACGCGCGGGTCGGCCAGGCCATACGAGATGTCGGCGAGCAGGTTTGCCAGCACCGTCACCACCGAGATAAAGAGCACGGTGCCCATCACCATCGTATAGTCGCGGTTGGTGGCGGCGTCGATCGCCAGGCTGCCCAGGCCAGGCCAGCCAAAGATCGACTCGACCACCACCGCGCCGCCGAAGAGCTGCGGCAGGGTCAGGCCTACCAGGGTGATCAGCGGCAGGGCCGCGTTGCGGAAGGCGTGGCGCATGATCACCATGCGGTCGCTTAGGCCCTTGGCCCGCGCCGTGCGAATATAGTCCTGGCGGATAACCTCAAGCATCTGCGAGCGGACGAAGCGCATCCAGCCGCCAATCTGCACGGCGCTGAGCGTGATCACCGGCAAGATCAGGTGGCTGAGCCGGTCAAGCAGACCGCCGCCGTCGGGCAGGCTCTGGGTGCCGCCTGAGGGCAGGGCGGGCAAGCCCCAGACCCGGAACTGCACTGCGAAGATGATGATCAGCATCAGGCCCAGCCAGAACGAGGGGATGGCCTGGGCGAGGGTCGCCCCAGAGACGATCAGGTAGTCGAGCAGCGAGTTGCGGCGCACGGCGGCGACCACGCCAAGCGGCAGCGCCACCAGCAGCGCCACCAGCAGCGAGGCGCCGGTGAGCAGCAGCGTGTTGGGCAGCCGGTCGAGGATCTGGTTGCGCACCGGCTGGTAGGTTTTTAGCGAGATGCCCATATCGCCCTGGAGCAGCTGGCCGATCCAGCCCAGGTACTGCTCGTGCAGCGGCCGGTCGATGCCGAGCGTCCGCATAATGTTGGCCAGATCCTCGGCCTTGATCTCCGGGTTCAGCTTGAGGTTATCGACTGGGCTGCCGGGCGTGGCGTGGATGATCAGGAAGGTGACGAGTGTAATCCCGATGATCAGCGGCGGCACGCCGAGCAGCCTGCGCAGGATGTAGGCCCCCATAGGCTTACTTCCCGTCGGTCACGAACCACTGGTACGAGTTCCAGGTGGCGGCGTAGCTGACGGCGTTGGGGATGAAGTTCTTCAGGCGGCTGCTGACGCCCCAGATATCCTTGGGGAAGTCGATGATCAGGGCCGGGGCGTCGGCCAGAATCAGGTTCTGGGCATCGACGTAGT
>JAYUYB010000735.1:0-2885 GCA_043752655.1 Chloroflexota bacterium | reverse complement strand
CAGATTTCCGCTCAATGCTTGTACGCGGAAGGCCGAGTGGCAAATATAGGTCGGAGATCTGTGAAATCTGTGGATTATTCGTCGTGAGTCCAGCCGAGCAGGCGCTCGGCCTTCGCAGAGGAGAAAAAGCTGGCATTGCCGCCAAGATCGCCCCGGATCGGCACCTCAGGGTAGTAGGCGCGGGCGAGCTCGATGGAGGGCTGCTCGACGCCGGTGATCGGCGCGGCGATGAAGAAAGGCTCGTGGCCCGTAAACGCTGCGCTCAGGCTGAGCAGGCAGGCCCGCGCGGCTGCCGCGCTGAGCACGTAGGCCCAGAGGTTTTTCGCCATCACCTCCATTGGAAACCCGGACCCCGAGGGGCGCGTCGGCGTCACCCAGTGGAAGCGCATGCTGGCGACCCGCAGATCTTCGTAGCGGCGGCAGAGCGAGTCGGCCTGCTGCTCGCAGATCCACTTGGAGAGACTGTAGGAGTCCTCGTTATAGGTGGGGTGGGCCTCATCCAGGGGGAAGTAGTCGTAGCGCGGCGCGCGGCTGTAGCCGTGGCCGATCGCGTTCACGCTCGAGGCCTGGCAGATGCGCCGGATGCCAAGCTCGGCGGCGCCAAGCAGCGCGTTGTAGCTGCCCACAACGTTGTTGTTATGCACCACATGGTCGGGGTGGCTGCCTGGCGCCGGGATGGCGGCCAGGTGCACCAGGGCATCGCAGCCTGCCATCGCGGCCTTGAGCGCGTCGAAGTCGCTCAGCTCCACCTGGACAAAGGGCACGCCGGGCTGCGGGTGCGCGGCGGGCGGGGCGACCCGATCAATGTTGACCGCCGTATGCCCCTGCTCCAGAGCGAGGGCCACAACGGCGCGGCCGACCCCGCCGGAGCCGCCAGTGATTGCGATGTGCATGGGTGTACTCTGCAATTATTACATGCCAGGGTGGACGGTGGACGGTGGACGGTGAAGCAGACGGTGGACGGTGGACGGTGGACGGTGAAGCAGGCGGTGGACGGTGGATGGAGGACGGTGTTGCGGTGTCGGGCTACCGTCTACCGTCCCTCGTCGACCGTCTATGCTTCCGCGTACACGGCCTGATGGAGGCCACGGATGTAGCCGATGGCGTAGAGCCTTCCGAACGAGGAGTAGCCAGCATTCTCGTTGCTGTCGCCCTCGACGGTGGGCACGTGGTCGGGGCGCAGCACGCCGTCGAAGCCGATCTCGCGGTAGGCGCGCATGCAGGCGAGCATGTCGGTCTTACCCGCATCGTGCCAGGTCTCCTCGAAGCGCTCGGGCGTGCCGCGCACGTCGCGGAAGTGGACGAAGAAGAGCTTATCCTGGCGGCCAAAGTGGCGGATCACCCCAGGCAGGTCGTCGGTCATCAGGGTGAAGTTGCCCTGGCACATGGTAATGCCGTTGACCGGGCTTGGCACGAGGTCGATCAGGCGCTGGTAGTTCTCCACGCTGCGCATGATCCGGCCCACGCCACGGATCGGCGAGAGCGGCGGGTCGTCGGGGTGCATCGCGAGCCGCACGCCCGCCTTTTCGGCGACGGGCAGCACGCGCCGCAGGAAGTGGGCGAGCGTCTCCCAGAGCTGCTCCTCGCTGATCGGGCCACCGGCGGTGGGCGGGGCGTCGGCCATCAGCGCGTTGTCGAAGCTGGTGACAACCGAGCCCCCGCGTGAGGCGGTGCTGGTGCTGGTGCGCAGCCAGTCGAAGTCGGCCATCCACTGGTAGCACCAGACGGGGATGCCGAGCCGGCCCATGTTCTCGATCAGGGTGCAGACGGTGTCGATCTCCGCATCGCCGCCGGGCAGGCCGCGCTTGGCCAGGTTAAGCGGCGGCCGCGACTCGATCACATCCAGGCTAAAGCCGTGGCTCTCGTAGCGCTGCTTCATGCGCAGCAGCGGCAGGTAGTCGCAGGGCTGGTCGCCGTCGGCGAGGTCGGCAGGCGTGGGCAGGCCGCCCACCGCGTGGCTCACGCCCGCCTGCAGCGCAAGGCGCCAGAGCGGCGATACGGTTGGGGCGATGAACTCGGCAATCTTAAGCATTTATGAAGTTCCTCTTTACAAAGACCGGAGCATCGCTCGCTGCGCTCGCTCGGGAGACAAGGAGACCGGGAGCGCCTATCGGAGCACAAGAGGTGTCTCCTTGTCTCCTTGCCTCCTTGCTTCATCACGACCCCACCCGCTCCCGCCGCTCCCAGCCGTCGCGAAACAGCGGCAGGAAGTTGTCGGGGTTGTAGGGGTGCTCGGCGAGCTCGTCGTAGTTCAGGTCGGCGCCCCAGCCCACAAGCGAGTCGCTCAGCTCGATCGCGCCGTCCTGCACCTGCACCGGGCTGGTGAGGATACGGCGGCTCCAGTCCTCGTTGAAGTCGTCGAAGATCTCGTGGAGGAAGAAGTTTGGCGTGGCCATATTCAGGTGCGCGCAGACTAGCGAGCAGAGCGGCCCCTGCGCGCTGTGCGGCGCCGTTACGCCGTTGCTGGCGTTGACCATGCCGCAGACCTGCTTGGACACGGTGAGGCCCAGATACTGGGGCTCCAGCTGGATGATATGCACCGCGTCGTGGGCCAGCAGCTCGGCGAACTGCTGTGCGCTGTAGTAGTCCTCGCCGCAGGCCACCGGCACGGGGCTGCGCCGAGCTACCTCAACCATCTGGCTGATGCGCTGGGGCGGCACGGGCGCCTCGAACCAGGTGGGCTGGTAGGGCGCCATCGCCTCGGCGAACTGGAGCGCGGTGTGTACGCTAAAACGGTTGTGGCCCTCAACCAGAATGTCCACATTGGGGCCAACCGCCTCGCGCACGGCGGCGATAATCTCGATCGCCAGCGCAAAGTCGGCCCTGTCGGTTACGCGCCAGGCCGCCCCAAACGGGTCGAACTTCAGGGCGGTGTAGCCGCGCGC
>JAYUYB010000734.1:0-2887 GCA_043752655.1 Chloroflexota bacterium | reverse complement strand
CCCGTCGGCTGATCCCTGGCCTCTCCGAGGAGTTCAACGGCACTCGGCTGGCCCCGCGCTGGCGCTGGGTGCGCGAGCCTGGCTCCGGCTACAGTGTGGGCGGCGGTGTATTCCGCTTCGACACGCAGGCCGCCGATCTGTTCGAGGGCAGCAACAGCGCCTCGGTGCTGCTTGGCCAGGTGCCCGGCGGCGACTACATGGTTGAGACACGCGTGAAGCTTAATCTGCCAGCTGAGGGCTGCTGCTTCAACTTTGTGCAGGCTGGCCTGGTCGCCTACGGCGACGACGACAACTTCATCAAGCTGGCCCATGTCTCGATCTGGGAGACCCGCCAGACCGAGTTCGCCAAGGAGCAGTTCCCGGTGCCGGCTGGCTACCCGCGCTACGGCAACACCGTGGTGACGGCGCCGGCTGAGTGGACCTACCTGCGGCTCGTGCGCCGCGCCGTGGGCGGCGAGCAGCAGTACACCGCCTACGTGAGCCAGGATGGCGTGCATTGGAACCGTGGTGGCACCTGGACCCACAACCTGGAGGGTGCACCGCGCATCGGCCTCGTCTCCATGGGCGGCGCCGGCTTCACCGCCGAGTTCGACTACGTGCGCGTCTACAAGCTGTGCTGATGGCCTGACTGCCTGCTCCCCTCTCCCCTTGAGGGAGAGGGGCTGGGGGTGAGGGACAAAATATCCTTATGCAACACCCACTTCTGCCCGGCCCGTCACCGGAGGCCTTTCTCTGGGCCACCGGCATCGAGGACACCTTCGTCCCCGACGTTCGCCCCGGTATGCGCGCCCTAGACGAGTACGAGCTTATGGGCCACTACGAGCACTGGCGCGAGGATCTCGCTCTCACAAGGGCTCTCGGTGTCCAGGCGGTGCGCTGGGGTATGCCCTGGTACCGCGTCGAGCCAAACCCCGGCCAGTTCGACTGGGGCTGGGCCGACCAGGTGCTCCCGTACATGGTGGAGGAGCTGGGAGTGACGCCAATCCTCGACCTGATGCACTACGGTACGCCGCCCTGGCTGCGGCGCTCGTTCGCCGACCCGGACTACCCGCGCGCCGTGGCCCGCTACGCCCGCGCCGTGGCCGAGCGCTACAAGGGCCTCGTGCGCTGGTACACGCCGCTCAACGAGCCCCTGGTGAACGCCGAGTGGGCGGGCCGCCGGGGCCTCTGGCCGCCCTACCTGCGCGGCGACCGTGGCTTCCTCGCGGTGATGCTCGGCATCGCCCAGGGCATGGTCGCCACCGTCGAGGCCATCCGCGAGGTAGACCCCGGCGCCGTGATGGTGCATGTGGAGGCCACAGGCCTGAGCCGCGTGCAAGACGACGACCTGCGCGCCCTTGCGAGCGATGAGATGCTGCGCCGCTTTCTTGCGCTCGATCTGATCACGGGCCGCGTGACGTCCGATCATCTGCTCTACGCCTGGCTGCTACGCGGCGGCGTGAACGTGGCGGCCCTGCGCGAGCTCGCCCGGCGCCCCGTCGATCTCGACTGCCTGGGCCTGAACTTCTACCCGCAGTGGTCCACCCGGCAGCTGAGCCTTGATCCAAGCGGGCGCCTGACCGACAAGCCCGCCGAGCAGGATGGCGCAGGCTTTGCGGAGCTGATCACGCTCTACCACGCTCGCTACGGCGCCCCCATCCTGATCACCGAGACGAGCGCCAAAGGCAGCCTCGCCCTACGCTCGCGCTGGCTGGCCTCGTCGCTCGCCGCGATCAAAGCGCTGCGCGCGCGCGGCATCCCCGTGCTGGGCTACACCTGGTTCCCGCTTTTTACCATGGTACCATGGTAGACTGGCGCTACCGAACCGGCAAGGCGCCGCTGGAGCAGTACTACCTGGAGCTTGGCCTCTACCGTCTTGGCGCCGCCGGCGGCCCGCGCTGGCAGCCCACACCCCTGGCTGAGCAGTTTCGCTACGCTGTGGCCAACCCGGCCGAGGCGGTGGGCGAGCTGCGCCTGGAGCCCCATGCCACCGATGTACACTAACCCTGTCTACCAGCAGAGCTGCCCCGACCCGTTTGTGCTCAAATACTGCGGCGTCTACTGGGCCTACTGCACCGGGGTAGCGCACGACGGGCGCTGGTTCGGCGTGCTGCGCTCACGCGATCTCGCCCACTGGGAGCAGCTTGGCGGTGCTATGGAGCCCATCCCAGGCGACTGGCCTTGCCTCTGGGCGCCCGAGGTGACGTACCACAACGGCAGCTTCTACCTCTACTACAGCCTCGGCGACGAGGCAACCATGCAAGTGCGCGTTGCCCGCGCCGCCACGCCCGCCGGCCCCTTCATCGACTGCGGCCAACGCCTCACCCACGAGCCCTTCGCGATCGACCCCCACGTCTTTGTGGATGAGGACGGAAGCCGCCACCTGTTCTACGCCACCGACTACCTGGAGCACAGCCATGTCGGCACCGGCACCGCCCGCGTGCGCCTGGCCAACCCGCTAACCCCGGTGGGAGCGCCCGTGCCCGTCACGCGCCCCCGCTACGATTGGCAGCTCTACGATCCGCACCGCGAGGCGAAGGGCGGCGTGCGCTGGCACACCGTCGAGGGGTCATTCGTGCTCAAGCGCAAGGGGCGCTACTACCAGATGTTTAGCGGCGGCAACTGGCACAATCCCAGCTACGGCGTAAGCTACGCCATTGCCGAGCAGCTCGATGGCGCCGAGGAGTGGTCGCAGGTGGCCGATGGCGCGCAGGTGCTGCCGATCCTGCGCAGTGTGCCGGGCGCGGTAATCGGCCCCGGCCACAACTCTGTGGTGCGGGGACCCACCAACCTGGAGCTGTTCTGTGTCTACCATCGCTGGGCCGACGACGCCAGCGCCCGCCTGATGGCCCTTGATCGCCTGGATTGGGCAGGCGAGCGCATGCTGCTGCTTGGCCCTACCACCACT
>JAYUYB010000733.1:0-2891 GCA_043752655.1 Chloroflexota bacterium | reverse complement strand
CGCGCTGGCCTTTGAGGTGCGCGTCGAGCCACCAGAGGCCCTCGCGCACCGCATCAAGCATAATGGCGGGCTCGGTGTGGAAGCGGGGCAGCACGGTGAGGTAGGGCGTGCGGCCAGCGGCGAGCAGCGCTGCGTAGTCTGCCAGCTGCTCATGGAGAAACAGGTCGTGCCAGGCCGCCACAAGATGCACTGGCACATCAACCTTCGCCAGGTCGCGGTGGTGATCCGCGCTGCGCCAGTAGGCGCCATCGAGGCGCGGGTTGGCGAGCCACTGCTGGTAGAAGGGGACGCTCGCACCAATGGCGGCCATGTCGGCCTGGGCGAGTGGCTGCTCGGCCATCGCGCGCGCCAGGGCGGCCTGCCGCTGGGGGGCGATGAGCTGCCAGAGATTGGCGAGCTCGAGGTTGCCGCCGGAGGAGCCGCTGGCGCTGAGGATGTGCGCCCAGCGCAAGGCCGACTCGAGCGCAAAGGCGCCATCGGGGTTGAAGGGGCGCGAGAAGCGCGAGGCCGTGATCACCGGCACCAGGGCCTTGAGGAAAGGTGGGGCCTCGGCGGCGACGGCCCACTGCGTGTAGCCCAGGTAGCTTGGCCCCCACATGCCCAGGTTGCCCTCGAACCAGGGCTGCGCGGCGACCCACGCCAGGGTGGCTTTGCCGTCGGCGGCCTCGTGAACGAGCGGCTCGAACAGGCCCTCGGAGCGAAAGCGCCCGCGCACGCTCTGGATCACCACGTTGTAGCCGCGCTCCGCGAAGAGCGGCGCGCCCAGGCTCGCGAGCGGGCCGAGGATGCGCGTCTCTGAGGGGCGCCCGTACGGCGTGCGGATGAGGATGGTGGGGAAGGGGCCGGCAGCCCGTGGATGGTAGCGGTCCGCGTAGAGTGTAGCGCCGTCCGGCATGCGGGCGGGGAGCTCGCGCTCGATAGCGATGGCGTGCTCGGCGGGGCGCAAGCCCCAGGCCCGCGCCAGCAGCTCGCGCCGACGCGCGTAGATCCCAAGGCTTGCCAAGCCAAGGCCCGCCAGGCCAGCAGCGGCAGCGCGGCGCATCAGGGCACCGCCAGGCACGGGCGTGAACAAAGGCGATCAGCGCTGATCAGCAGACCCTGCACTGGAGCTGCCTCGCTTTCGGCTAGGGCACAGCAGACACTATTACACACTGCGTTATGCGGAGTATAGCAAAGTGCCGGGCGCAATGTCAAGATGACGCGATGCGTTAGGGGTGGAGCGCAACGGCTAGTGTATAATCTGGTGCCAGACACCCAAGCTTGCAGGACGCCCCAATGATCGCATCGCTGCGCGGCACCCTCATCCATATTGGCCTTGACCACGTGGTGGTCGAGACGGGCGGCGTGGGCTGGCTTGTCTACGCGCCGCGCACCGTCCTCGGCGCGGTCGGCGCCGTCGGCGAGCCGATCTTCCTCTTTACCATGCTGATCGTCCGCGAGGATGCGATGACGCTTTACGGCTTCGCCGCCCAGGAGCAGCGCAGCATGTTCGAGAGCTTCCTCACGGTCTCTGGCGTAGGCCCGAAGGTGGCGCTGAGCCTGCTCTCGGCTGGCCAGCCCGACGAAATCCGCGCCGCGATCGCCCAGGGCGACACCGCCCGCCTCGCCCGCGTGCCCGGTATCGGCAAGAAGACCGCCGACCGACTGGTGCTTGAGCTGAAGGGCAAGCTGGATCTGAAGGGCCTGCCGCTGCCCGCGCCTGGCACCACTCCAGCTGCCGCCGCCGCAAATAGCGAGCTGGCCGAGCTGCTGATCAGCCTGGGCTACAGTGTCGCCGAGGTCGCCACCGCCATCGCCGCCCTCCCCGCCGACGCCTCCAGCGAGCTGGAGGAACGCCTGCGGCTTACGCTGCGCTACTTTGGCAGCGCGTAAACGCTATACGCTCGGCGGTACATGTGTGTGGTATGATGCGCTCTACTACGAGGCATGCTGTAAAGCCTCACGCATCTGCTCGCCACCAAGGAGGTACGGTATGGCCGTTGAGCCGACAACCGCGCCCGCCGCGAACGACACCCCGCCCCCACGCCCGCGCTACGCCCGGCTCTCACCACTCTACAAGGCGCTAATCTGGACCTCGTTTTTGATCAACGCCGTGCTGCTGATCGCCCTCGGCGTGCTAGCAGGCGCCCTGATCCAGAACCGCAACCAGGTGGCTGCACTGGCGGGGAACGGCACGGTCTTCGCGGCCAACAATGTGGCCGAGCTTCAGGACGTGGTCTCCGACCTCCAGACGGCCACGATTATCTACACTATCCCCCTGGACACACGCCTGCCGATCGAGCTCGACGTGCCGATCAATCCCGGCACGATCATGACGGCGCGCAACGTGGTGACGCTCACCGAGCCGGTGGAGCTCAACGCGCCGGCCGCGATCCTGTTCCCCGGCGGCGGCGGCAACCTGAACGCCAACGTGAATATCACTCTGCCAGCGGGCCTCGAGCTGCCCGTCAATCTGGATATGAACGTCAAGCTTGTCACCTCCATCCCAGTGCAGCTCGACGTGCCGGTGAGGATCCCGCTGGCTGAGACCGAGCTTGGCCCGCAGTTTCGGCGTCTCGGCGCGATCGTCGATCGGCTGGTGAACCCGGTGGCGCCGCTGCTGCCAATGCCGGAGACCGCGCCAGATAGCAGCAAGCCGTAGGGGAGGGGACAAGGAGACAAGGAGACAAGGAGACAAGGAGACAAGGAGACAAGGAGACCGGGAGACAAGGAGACAAGGAGACAAGGAGACAAGGAGACGCCCTTGGTACTCCGATAGGCGCTCCTTGTCTCCTTGTCTCCTTGTCTCCTCGCCTACCTCAGCCGGGCCTCCAGGGCACGCCAGTGGAGCGGCAGCGTGGTCTCAATATGCCGGTCGGCGATGCGCCAGGTATGCTGGCCGTCGGGGATGG
>JAYUYB010000732.1:0-7224 GCA_043752655.1 Chloroflexota bacterium | reverse complement strand
TGATGCACGCCCAACTAGCAGTGGGCATGGGCGTCGGCCTGGCCATCGTTACGCTCCTGGCCTTCGCCACACCCGCCAACGGCCTCGGCGCGGGCCTGTGGACGGACATAGACGACCGTCCACCGTCCACCGTCCGCCGTCTACCGTCCACCGTCCACCGGCTATCGTCCACCGGCTATCGTCCACCGTCCACCGTCCACCGGCTATCGGCTATCGACCATAGCCCTGCTGCTCGGCGCGATCTTCCTGCTGGCGCTAGGGCTGCGGCTCTTTCGCATCGATGTGCTGCCCTTCGGCCTCTGGCGCGACGAGGCGCGGCACGGGCTGATCGCCCTGCGCATCGCGGAGGATCCTGCGTACCGCCCGCTCTACGTGCTAGACGAGCGGGTGCAGCTGCCAGGTCTGGGGCTCTATCCGTTCGCGCTGGCCCTCAAGCTCTTTGGCGTCCACCTCTGGACGATGAGGGTCGTCACCACGCTCGCGGGCGCCCTCACGGTGCTGCCGCTCTACGCCGTTACCGCCCGGCTCACAGGGCGTCCCGGCGTGGGACTGCTCGCCGCGCTGCTGCTCGCCGTCTCCAGCTGGCACATCAGCATCAGCCGCTTCTCCTTCCCCACCATCTACGAGCCGCTGCTAAGTCTCACGGTCTGGTGGCTTGTGCTGAAGGCGCTCACTCCGCAGACGGTGGACGGCGGACGGCGGACGGTGTCCAGCGGCACGCCTCTACCGTCTACCGTCCACCGCCGCCCGGCTATCGGCTATCGGCTATCGGCTATCGGTTACGGCCTGCTGACTGGCATCCTCCTGGGCGTGGTGGCGCAGACATACCACATCGGGCGGATCACGCCGCTGACGGCTGGGTGGCTGGCGCTGCTGCTGCTGGCGCGCGCGCCGGGGGCCTGGCGGGGCTGGCTGCTCTGGGCCGGTGCGGCGGCACTCGGCCTGGGGCTCACGCTGGCGCCGCTGCTGGGCTACGCCCTCGCGCGCCCCGCCGACTTCAACGACCGCGTGGGAGCGGTCTTTCTGCTCAGCGTCGATGCGCTGAAGGCGCGCGCGCCCCTGGCCGCGCTAGACGAAAACCTTGGCCGCTACCTGCTGATGTTCACCGTGGAGGGCGACGCCAACGGGCGCCATCACGCCCCCTACCGGCCCATGCTCGACATCCTGAGCGGCCTCGGTCTGCTGCTCGGCCTCACCGCCGTGCTGCACCGCCTGGGCGACTGGCGCGCGCGCTTCCTGCTCGGCGCCGTTTGCGTGGGGCTGCTGCCCGGCCTGCTCGCCGTGGACGCGCCCCACGCCATGCGCAGCTTCGGCGCCCTCGCGCCGGTCTGTATCATCGCGGCCCTGGGCTTGGCAGAGCTCTGGCGCATGCAGCAGAACTACCGACGACCGACGACCGACGACCAGAATGGGGCGCGGCCACTGCTCGCGGTCGTCCGTGGTCTGTCGTCTGTCATCGTGTTCGTTGGCCTCGTGGGGCTCAACGCGGGGCTCTACTTTGGGGTGATGCCGGGCGACCCGCGCGTGTTTGGGGGCTTCTACCCGGTTCAGAGCCAGATGGGGATCTATGTCGCGCAGGCCAACCCGGCGGGGCGGATCTATGTGCCGGAGGGTGTGCGCGGCCACCCGAGCTTTCTGTTCCTGGCGGCGGGCAGGCCCGTGGAGACGTTCACCGGCGGCCCTGAGCTGCCCGTGAGCGAGTTCAGCGCGCCGCCAATGCCCGGCGACCGCTTCCTGCTCTCCGGCTATTTCGCCGAGCAGGAGGCCACCGCACTCACCGCTGCCCTCGGCCCCATGCCCGCACCTGAGACGACCGGCCCGCCGTTCCCCGATGGGCGCGGGCCGACGTATTATGTTGTGATTGGCGCGCGGTGAGCGAGCGCGACATGCCCAAGCCGTTTGGACCGCGAAGGACGCGAACGCAAAACCGCACCGACATGCCCGGTTTCGTGGTGGTTCGCAGCCTTTCGCGGCTTCGTGGTCCAAAACGCTCCGGCCTAGTTCTGCGCTATAATCGGCCTGCGGCTCCCTATCTTCCCTATCTACACCGGCTGAACATGATGGTGGCAGCGCAGCCCTCGCCCCACAGGCAGGTGCCCATCCTCGGCGTCGCCATCGACGACGTGACAGAGGCCGAGGCCGTTGCCCTAGCAGACAGTATGATCGGTGCGGGTGGCCCACACCAGATCTGCACAGTCAACCCCGAGTTCGTAATGGAGGCCTGGCGCAGCCCGGCCTTCGCCGCCGTGCTCGCCGCCGCCAAACTGCGCACCCCCGATGGCTTCGGCCTGCTGCTTGCCGCGCGCTATCTCGGCACCCCGCTGCGCGGGCGCGTCACCGGGGTGGCCCTCACCGACCGCCTCGCCGCCCTCGCCGCCGCGCGCGGCTACCGCCTGTTCCTGCTCGGCGCAGCCCCTGGTGTGGCCCAGGCGGCCGGCGCCGCGCTCCAGGCCCGCTACCCAGGGCTCACCATTGTCGGCGCCTTTGCCGGCTCGCCCCACCCGCGCCACGAGCCCTTCCTGCGCCAGCTGATCGCCGCCGCCCGCCCCGACATCCTGCTGGTGGCCTATGGGCACCCGCGCCAGGATCTCTGGATCGCCCGCAACCAGCCCGCCCTCGGCGTGCCCCTCGCCGTGGGCGTCGGCGGCGTCTTCGACGAGCTGGCTGGCCGCGTGCCGCTCGCACCATCCTGGATGCAACGCCTCGGCCTGAAGTGGCTCTTCCGCCTGATGACCCAGCCCCAGCGCCTGCCCCGCATCATCGACGCCGTGCCCCGCTTTATGTGGCAGGTCGTGCGGCACGGGCACACCGCCCCCCGGCAGCAATCTGCGTAATCTGCGTAATCTGCGGACTGCCCAAGGAACCCCCCCATGTCACAGACTACCTCCGACAAGATCGCCGAGCTGCGCCGCCGCCGCGAGCAGGCCCGCGCCGGCGACCAGCAGGCCATCGCCAGGCAGCACGAGCGCGGCAAGCTCACCGCCCGCGAGCGCGTGGAGCAGCTGCTCGACCCCGGCTCGTTTGTGGAGCTCGACGCCTTCGCCGTCCATCGCACCACGGCCTTCGGCATGGAGCAGCGCCGACCCCTGGGCGATGGCGTGATCACCGGCCACGGGATGATCGATGGCCGCGCCGTCTGCGTCTTCTCGCAAGACTTCACGGTCTTCGGCGGCAGCCTCGGCGAGGTCTTCGCGGAGAAGATCACCAAGCTGATGGATCTGGCTTTGCGCATGGGCGTGCCCTGCATCGGCATCAACGACTCGGGCGGCGCTCGCATCCAGGATGGCGTGGTGAGCCTCGGCGGCTACGCCGAGATCTTCTACCGCAACGTGCTCAGCAGCGGCGTGATCCCCCAGCTCTCGATCATCGCCGGCCCATGTGCCGGCGGCGCCGTCTACTCCCCCGTCATGACCGACTTCATCCTGATGGTCAAAGGCTCCAGCCAGATGTTCATCACCGGCCCCGATGTGATCAAGACTGTCACGGGCGAGGAGGTTGGCTTCGAGGAGCTTGGCGGCGCCATGACTCACAACAGCCGCAGCGGGGTGGCCCACTTTGCCGCTGAGAGCGAGGAGGATTGCTTTGAACAGCTGCGCACGCTGCTCGCATTTCTGCCCCTGAATAACATGGACGACCCGCCGTTCGCGCCCCCCGTCGACGATCCCGAGCGCATGGACGAGGCGCTCCAGACCGTCATCCCCGACAGCCCGCGCAAAGCCTACGACATGCTGAACGTGATCGAGGCCGTGGTCGACGATGGCTTCTTCTTCGAGGTTCAGCTCTACTGGGCGCGCAACCTGGTGATCGGCTTCGCCCGACTCGATGGCAACGTGGTGGGCGTGGTGGCGAACCAGCCCATGCACATGGCCGGCACGCTCGACATCGACAGCTCGGTGAAGGGCGCGCGCTTTGTGCGCTTCTGTGACGCATTCAACATTCCGCTTGTCACTTTTGTAGATGTGCCGGGCTTCCTGCCGGGCACGCAGCAGGAGTATGGCGGGATCATCCGCCACGGCGCCAAACTGCTCTACGCCTACTGCGAGGCCACCGTGCCCAAGCTCACTGTGATCACGCGCAAAGCCTACGGCGGCGCCTACGACGTGATGGCCTCGAAGCATATCCGCGCCGACTTCAACTTCGCCTGGCCCACCGCCGAGATCGCCGTAATGGGCGTGGACGCAGCGGTGCGGATCATCTTCCGCAAGGAGCTAGCCGAGGCGGATAACCCGGCCGAGCGCCAGGCCGAGCTGGCAGAGGATTACCAGAGCCGCTTTGCCAACCCCTACGTGGCCGCCGAGCGCGGCTACATCGACGCCGTGATCGAGCCAAAGGAGACGCGGCCCGCCCTGATCCGCGCCCTTAAGCTCGCCCGCACCAAGCGCCAGAGCATGCCGGCCCGCAAGCATGGCAATATTCCGCTCTAATGGTCATAGACAGTATCGAACTTCCGTCCTATTGCGCCACCCTTGCGAGCTATGCTATATTTCCCATGTGCTAGGCGTGGCCTGCCGCACGATTTTTGTGTTGAGGCTCACCGCCGAGGATGTGCGATCAGCCGGGTCTCCCGCCTGATCAGCACCTAGCCCAGGTACCAGGGCATGAGCGACGAAACAAGTCAGCGTGAGCCAAGCGAGAAGGTGATCGAGCTACGCCTGCCAAGCAAGCTCGGCTACGAGCGTGTCGCCATGGACACAGCCTCCTCGCTCGCCCGGCGTATGGGCTTCCACGCAGAGCGGGTTGAGTCGCTCAAAACGGCGATCAGTGAAGCCGTAACGAACGCGATCGAGCACGGCAATCAGCAGGACGCGGCGGTAAAAGTTGTGGTGCTGCTCACGGCCCGCGACGACGAGCTGATCGTCTATGTGGCCGACCAGGGTCGCAAGCCGCTCGATCAGGACTGCACCACGCCAACCCCCAAGATTGAGGACGCCCTAGAGCGCGACGACAAGGGCGGCTGGGGTATTTGGCTGATCCGTGAGCTGATGGACGAGGTCGAGTTTACGACTGCGCCGAGTGGCGGCAATCAAGTGCGTATGGTCATCCATCTCGAACAATGAGCACATCTATATACATCCAAACGATGATGGAACTTACCCTGCCCAGCGAGCTCGGCTACGAGGTTGTGGCGCGCGACGCGGTCGCCGCCTTCGTCTGCCGCCTCTGCATCAGCCCAGATCGGCTCGAGGATCTCAAGACGGCGCTCTGCGAGGTCTGCATCAATGCGATCGAGCACGGCAACTCGCTGCGCCCAGGTCTGCGCGTGCAGATCCGCTGCCGCGTCGAGGTGGAGCAGCTGATCATCGAGGTGGTGGACCAGGGCGTGAGCGCCTTTGCTCCCAAAAGCGAGCCGCTCACGATCGTTGAGAAACTCGCTGGCCTTGGCTCGCTGCGCGGTATGGGCCTCATGCTGATCAGCCAGCTCTGCGACGAGGCCGGCTTTGTGCCAAGTGCGGGCCCCGGCAACTGTTTTCGCTTCGCATTTTACCGGCACCCGATGGCATCGTTTAGCCACTAGGTCGCCTGCTGTCGTCAATCTGGCGGCTGCCGATTTGTCTGGAGGAGCGCATGATGTTGGAAGACGAGCTTACAGTGAGCACCCGCGAGCGGGACGACGTGGCGATTATCGACCTCTTTGGCGATGTGACGACCTTTGCCGAGGAGAAGATCAACAGCGCCTACCGCGAGGTGACAAACAAGGGCGCCCGCTTTGTGCTGCTGAACTTCCGCCAGAACGACTACATCAATAGTGCCGGGATTGCGATCCTGATCGGGATTGTCACCGAGGTGAACCGCAATAATCAGAAGCTCGCCGTCAGCGGGCTCTCGCAGCACTTCCAAAAGATCTTTCGCATGGTCGGCCTCGCGCAGTACGCCGAGATCTACCAGGACGAAGACGAGGCCCTCGTCGGGTTTAAGCGCTAGCCCCGCGCAAGCGTCCAGGAAGCTCAAAGCTTCCCGGACGCTTGCTTCGTCTACCCGCCCACCGCCCCCATCAGCTCCTCGGGCGCCACCACCGCGTTTCCCACGCGGCGCACCACCAGGGCCGCCGCCGCGTTCGCCAGCCGCGCCGCCTCCACCGCCCCGATCCCCGCTGACAAAGCCATCGTCGCCACGGCCACAAAGGTGTCGCCCGCGCCTGTGGTGTCGTAGACCTCGCTCACGCGCACAGCCGGGATCTGCGTGTAGCCAACCCCAGCGCCCTCCAGCGAGAGTCCCTCAGGCCCACGTGTGACGATCACGAGCCGCGCGCCAAGCTCGGCGCGTAGCCGTGCCACGCCCGCCGCAAACGCGGGCTCGTCGCGCAGAGGCGCACCAAGTGCGGCCTCGGCCTCGCGGTCATTGCAGCGGAACAGGTCGGCGCCGGTGTAGTAGCGCGAGTTGCCCTGCGCGTCTACGGCGAAGAGTGCGCCGTGCTCGTGGCAGAGCGCGCGCACCGCCGCCACCACCGGCGGCGTGAGCAGGCCCGCCTGGTAGTCGGAGCAAAGCACCGCGTCGTGGCGCGGCACCAGGCTGCGCAAGGCGCTGATCACCTCAGCTGCCTCGGCGGGGGCGAGCGGCGCACGGTCCAGCCGGTCGAGCCGGGCCACCTGCTGCGGCAGGCGCGGCGCCTCGTCGGCCATGATGCGCGTCTTGCGGGTGGTAGGGCGGGCAGGCGAGACCACAAGGCCCGCTGTATCGATGCCTGCCGCGATGAGCAGGCCGCGCACTTGGGCGCCCTCGTCGTCGTCGCCCACCACGCCGATCAGGGTGGCCGTGCCGCCGAGCGCCACCACGTTGCGGGCGGGGTTGGCGGCCCCCCCCAGGATGATCTCGCGGCGCTGCCACTCCAGCACGGGCACTGGCGCCTCTCGCGAGAGCCGCGTGGCCCGACCGTACAGATACTCGTCGAGTGTGATGTCGCCCACCACGAGCACGCGCCTGTCGGCGAGACGCGGGACGAGCGCGGCGAGGTTTTGAGCTGCTGTTGGCAAAAGGATCGGAGACAAGGAGCATCGCTTGCTGCGCTCGCTCGGGAGACAAGGAGACACGGAGCGCCTGACGGCATGGAGGGGCGGTCTCCTTGTCTCCTTGTCTCCCTGTCTCCTTGTCTCCCTGTCTCCTTGTCTCCTTGTCTCCTTGTCTCCGTGTCACCCCACAAGCGCGTCGCGAAAGCGGCCCATGCCCTCCACGATCTCGGCCTCGGCGGTGGCGTACGAGAGCCGGATGTGGCCGGGGTAGCCGAAG
>JAYUYB010000731.1:0-7236 GCA_043752655.1 Chloroflexota bacterium | reverse complement strand
CCACCATCCGTGGCGATCAGGGCAACTTCCACCTGCTGCTCGATCACCCGGAAGATCACGCCGCCGGCCGAGTACGCGGTGCGATGTGCGGGCGAGCGGTTAGATCGTGAGGACATTAGGCCCCGCTAGGCTCGCTTCAACAGGCGACCGGCGCGCATGTCCCAGTATTTGTCAATCGCATACTGGATGCGCTCGCGCGCCACATCGACGTGCTCCCAGCCCATCGGCTCCACACGGGTGCCCTCAAGATCTTTGTACACCGTAAAGAAGTGCTCTACCTCCTTCAGGTAGTGCGGCGGCAGATCGGTGAAGTCCTTGAAGCTGGAGAAGAATGGGTCGTACTGGAGCACGGCGAGAATCTTATCGTCGGGCTCGCCCTTGTCGAGCATGCGGAAGACGCCCACCGGGCGCGCCTCCACCAGACAGCCGGTGAAGGTGGGCAGGTTCGTCATCACCAGCACGTCTAGCGGGTCGCCATCGTCGTAGTAGGTCTGTGGGATAAAGCCATAGTCGCCGGGGTACTGCACCGCCGAGTAAAGCACACGGTCGAGCTTGAAAGCACCGCTGCGCTTGTCGAACTCGTACTTATTCCGTGACCCCTTAGGGATCTCGACAATCGTGTTGATCACATCCGGGACGCTGGGGCCTGGCTCAAGATCATGCCAGTAGTTCTGCATGGACGGCCTCTCTGCGCTACCTGCTTTGTTAAAAAGCATTATAGCATGCAACCCGCCCCCTTCGCCGTGCGCCCTGCTGGGCTAGGTCATGGTCGGCGCGGTTGCCAGCACCCGGCAGTTGAAACCGCAGCGGCTGGGCCTGCGGCCAAGCGTCGGCCTGCGCCGACGCGTCCGGACCCGCCCCCGCAGGCGGGCGCCCGGCGCAGCGCGCCCTCACGGCGCGCGGTCACGCGCCCGCCTGCCCACCATGACGTAGCCCTAGCTGCGGCCAGCAATAGGCCGGAAATCTGTGGCATCTGTGGACAAGCTGCCCGGTGCAGCTGGCAGCCAGAGCAGCGGCGAGCCGAAATCCACCCCGTCGGCCAGCTTTGCCTCGGGCGCGGCGCCCACCCGCCAGCGCCACAGCTCGCCCGGCCCCACCGCCGCGAAGCTGGGCTCGTCGTCACCCATGCCAGGCTGCCAGCCCGCTGGCAGCGCCACGATGAGCGCCGCGCCATCGGGCGACCACGCCGCAGCTGTGGCCTGCGGCAGCCGGGCCGCCTCGCTCGCCCCAAGCGTAAGCTCGCCGCTCGGCAGCATAAGCTGGCTTGGCGCGCCCAGGCGCAGCACGGTAGTGCGCCAGATGTTGTAGCCGCTCAGGCCGCGCGCATCGCTGTAGTTATGCTCGGTGATCAGCATCTGCCTACCGTCGGGCGCGAAGCTCGGCGCCAGCATCCAGCCCGCGCCCAGGCCCACGGGGGCGCCGTTGCGCTGGAACGAGCTGCCCACCTCCACCAAGTTGATGTCCACAAGCGCCTGGTAGCCCAGGAAGCGCTGGTAGCTGATCTGCCCGCCGTCGGGCGACCAGGCGGGGCTGTACACTAGCTGGCCCTGCTCTGGGGTCACGCCGTCGGCGATCGCCATGTCCCAGCCATTCTCGCCCTGCCGGTTGACCATACGCAGCGTGTTGCCCGCGCCTTTAAATGGCATGCCGCCCGCGCCTGTGGGCGGTGTGGTGAAGACGATCCGCTTGCCGTCGGGGCCGAAGGCAGGCTCGCAGCCGGGGCCAAGGCTGCGCTCGGCGCTCGCCGCAACTAGCTGAGGTGTGGCGGGCAGGTCGAGCAGGCGGGCCTCGGCGCTGCCGCACCAGCCGCTCCAGCGCTCCCAGTCCGGCGGGAAGGGCCGTGGCTCCGGCGCTGAGCTGTAGACCAGGCTCAGACCGTCGAGCGCCCAGCTTGGGGTGCTCTCGGCCCGTGTATTCTGCGTAAGCTGCCAGAGGCTGCCCGAGCTGCGCTCCAATACCCACAGCTCGCCCGCCACGCCGTCGCCGCGCACCAGGATCAGGCGGCGCGCATCGCGGGTGGCCGCAACCTCGCGCACGCCCTCCACAAGCAGCTCCACGTTCCCGGCGCCCACATCTAGCGCCACCAGATCGCCGCCGCGCAGGAAAAAGATCTGCTCTGCGTTGAGCGTTGGCGCGCTGGTTGGCGCAAGCGTTGGCGCGCTGGTTGGCGCAAGCGTTGGCGGCGCAGTCGTTGGGGCAAGCGTTGGCGGCGCAGTCGTTGGGGCAAGCGTCGGGGCGAGCGTAGGCGGCGCATTCGTTGGGGCGACGGTGGCCGGCACGCGGGTTGGAGCGCTCGCAGTGGGCGGCGCGCTCGTGGGATCAACCGCAAGCGGTGCGCTGGTGGTGGGCGCGGGCGTGGGGCCAGTGGCGCCCTGCGGCGCGCAGCCGGCCAGGGTAAGGGCGAGGGTGAAGAGCGGGAGCAGACAATGGTAGCGCCGCATACGATCCTCCGGGCCTTGCAAGGGAACAGGGAACAGGGAACAGGGCCGCCGCAGTCCGGCAGACAGAAATGGAGAGGCAGTTTGCCTCTCCATACTTAACGTGAGTCTCCAGGCTGGGGTTGCATAACTGCGGGCTGACAGTCGGCTGAGACGTTCCCAGCGCCTGGCGGCTGAAGCCGCAGGCTTGGAGCCTACCCCCTGTCCCCTGTCCCCTGTCCCCTTGCTACGGGGCGGGCGCCGCCATTACTAGCTGCTCGGCAGGAATGAGAATGTTGATCGTCTTCGCCTCGTCGGCCTTGATCCGCAGCCCCTCGACCCAGGGGATGAAGCTTTCGGCGAAGGCCTGCTGGCCGGGGGGAGTCTGGAGCAGCTCGCTGCTCTTGAGCGGCCCCGTCTCGGTCGGCTCCAGCAGCTCGATAATATGGAAGCCGAACTGGGTCTGCACCAGACGCCGCTCGCCGGGCTTCATGGCAAAGAGCGCCTCGTCGAACTCCGGCACATACGCGCCCTTCAGCGCCCAGCCGAGGTCGCCGCCATTGGCCGCAGAGCCCGTGTCGGCCGAGTTCTCCGCAGCGAGGGCCGCAAAGTCGGCGCCGCCATCGAGCTGCTTCATCAGATCTTCGGCCTGCAGCTTGGCCGCAGTGGTGTCGCTGATATTCTCGGTTGCGATCAGGATATGACGCGCATGCACCTGCTCGCCGGTAGTGTGCCGCAAGATCATCGCCTCGACGATCTGATCGCGGGCGAGCAGCCGCCGCAGGTTCTCCTCGCTGCCGATCTGCGCCTGCACAAGAAACTCCTCGAAGCGGGCCTGGTCGCCGCCGGCCTGCGAGAGCTTGATCTCTTCGATCTGCGTGGTCAGCGCGGCGTCGTCGGTCGCTACACCCTCCTGGGTGCCCGCCTGCACCACCAACTCAACCTGGATCAGCTGGTTGAGCAGCTCCACAGGGTCGCTGCCTGGCTGGTAGACGCGCGCAAAATCGCCGCGCAGGATGCTCCCGTCGCCCACCTGGGCGATCACATCGGCGCTGTCGCCTGCGGCCACCTGGGGCAGCGGTAGCGCCGTGGGCACCGCGCCGACGTCGTCCGCCGCGCCCGCCTCGTCCGCCACTGTGGGGGCGTTGGTGGGAATCAGTTGGTCTACCTGGCGCACGGAGCCAGAGGGGATAAGAAAGGCCAGGCCGGCGCCGATCGCCACGAGCAGCAGCACCGCGACGATAATCACGGCCAGGGGTGGGCGCCGCCGTCCCTCATCCTCGGGCTCATCGGCGGTTGGCTCGCCATCGGTGGCTGTCACATCCGCAGTGTCGGCAGCGTCGGCATCAGTCAGTGTGTCGGCATCAGCCACCATGTCAGCATCAGGCAGCGTATCGTCGGCCTGAGCGGTTGGCTCAGCGGGCTCAGGGGTGTCTTTCAGCTCATCGGGCAGGGTGGGCGGGGGGGCTACATCAGCCACGCCAGAGTCGGCGCCCTCAGTTCGCTCGTCCGTCAACGTCGTCTCCACGTATAGGCGCTCTTGCGCGCAACAGTATCGGCGCTATCCTACCATAGATAGACGCCCGTCTGAATGAGGAGTTGTTGAGTGCAACCGGCGCCGCAATTTGCACGCCGGTGCGGCCTCCGAGCCCGCGCCAGCGGGCTGTACACGTTGAGCCTGCGTCTTCAGCCGCCAGGCATCAGGCGCCGCAATCTGCGGTACACTCAGAAGTCCCGAGCTTCAATAGAAAGAACCCCCCATGCTCAGCGCCGACTACGCCCGCACCCTGCTCGACTACACCGTCTGGGCCAACGCCCGCCTGCTCGACGCCGCCGAGGGCCTTACCCCCGACGAGCTTGTGGCCATCACCATCCCCGCCCACGACAGCATTCTGGCAACCTTGGCCCACACCCTTGGCGCCGAGCGCATCTGGCGCGAGCGCCTGGAGGGCCACGCGCCCAGCACTATGCTTGGCGTCGCCGATGTGCCCACGCTAGAGGCGCTGCGTTCCGCCTGGGCCGCCGAGCAGGCCAGCTGGCGCGAGCGCCTCGCCACGCTCCGCGATGCTGATCTGATGGAGCCAATCGTCTACAAGACGATGACCGGCATAAGCTTCACACAGCCGCTTTGGGAGCTTCTGAGCCACCTCGCCAACCACGGCACCCAGCATCGCGCCGAGGTCGCCGCCATGCTCACTATGCTTGGCCGCTCCCCCGGCGATCTCGACATGAACAAGTTCTACCGCGAGCGCGCCGCTACCAGCTGAGCGCGGCCCCCGTGGTACAATCGCCGCTGCATTTTGCGCATCTCTATGAAGGAGCCCCCATGCGGATCGGGATTCTCACCGGCGGCGGCGATGTGCCCGGCCTCAACCCCTGTATCAAGGCGGTCGTCAACCGCGCGGCCGCGAATGGCTGGGAGGTGATCGGCCTGCGTAAGGGTTGGGCCAGCCTGCTCAACTATAACCTCGACGACCCTGAGGGCAGTGCCCAGTGGATCCAGCCGCTCAGCAAGGGCGATGTGCGCACCATTGATCGCTACGGCGGCACGCACCTCCATACCTCGCGCACCAACCCTGCCAAGGTGAAGCCAGATGCTATGCCCGCTTTCCTCCAGGGCAGGTTCGCCCACACCGGCGAGAAGCAGCTCGCCGACGCCACGCCCCACGTGCTCAGGGTGCTTGAGCATCTCGGCATCGATACGCTTATCCCCATCGGCGGCGACGATACGCTCAGCTACGGTGTGCGTATGCACGAGGAGGGCGTGCGGCTGATCGCTATCCCCAAGACGATGGATAACGATGTCTTTGGCACCGATTACTGCCTCGGCTTCAGCACCGCCATCACCCGCAGCGTAGAGTTCATCAACGCGCTGCGCACACCCGCCGGCAGCCACGAGCGCATCGCTGTGGTGGAGCTGTTCGGCCGCAACAGCGGCGAGACGGCCCTGATCTCGGCGTATCTCTCCGACGCCGACCGCGCCCTGATCAGCGAGGTGCCCTTCGATATCGAGCGCGTGGCGCAGCTGATCCTAGAAGATCGCCGTGCCAACCCCAGTAACTACGCTGTGCTGGTGGTCTCCGAGGGCGCGAGCATGCTCGGCGGCCAGGTGATGGAGTACGGCCAGGAGGACGCCTACGGCCACAAGAAGCTCGGCGGGATCGGGCAGATCGTCGGCGACGCGATCACTAAGCTCACCGGGGTCGATGTGGTCAACCAGCAACTCGCCTACCTCATGCGCGCTGGCGCCCCCGACTCGCTGGACCGCATGGTCGCCACGTCCTACGGCAACCTCGCAATCCAGGAGCTAGAGCGCGGCCACGACGGGCTGATGGTGGCGCTCCAGAACGGCGTCTACACTACGGTTCGCGCCGACACCTGCACCCAGGGCACCAAGCGCGTGGATGTGCCCGAGCTCTACGATATTCAGGCCTACAAGCCCCACATTACGCACCTGCTTGGCAAGCCGATGTTTCTCTATTAGGCGGGACGGAGCGGGACGGTGGACGGTAGACGGTTGCAGCGGCACCGCAGCGCCCATCCTGACCGTCCACCGTCCACCGTCCACCGTCCACCGTCCACCGTCTACCGCACCCTGCCATACAGCTCCAGGGCTCGCACGCGCTGGAGCTTGTGCTCCACGATAGGGCGCGGGTAGTCGCGGCCTACCTGCACATCGGCGCGCAGCTGCTCGGCGGGCGCCATCAGGTGGGGCTGGTGAACGAACTTGTTCGGCACGTTGGCAAGCTCTGGCACGTAGCGGCGCACATAGGCGCCCAGCGGGTCGAACTTCTCGCCCTGGCTGGCCGGGTTGAAGATACGGAAAAAGGGCTGTGCGTCGGTGCCGGTGCCCGCCGCCCACTGCCAGCCGCCATTGTTCGCCGCCGGGTCGCCGTCGATCAGCAGCTGCATAAAATGGCGCTCGCCCTGGCGCCAGTCGATCAGCAGATCTTTGGTGAGGAACGAGGCCACGATCATACGCGCCCGGTTGTGCATCCAGCCTTCGGCGCGCAGCTGCCGCATGGCCGCATCCACGATCGGGTAGCCGGTGCGCCCCTCGGCCCAGGCCGCGTAGAGTGCCGGGTCGTTCTCCCACTCCAGCTCGTCGTACACGGGCCGGAAGGCGCCGCGCAGCACATGGGGATGATGGTAGAGCACCTGCATGTAGAAGTCGCGCCAGATTAGCTCGCCAACCCAGGTTTCCACGCCGGCGCCCGCCGCCCCCTTCGCCCCAAGCGCCTGAGTGGCTTGCAAGCACTGCCGGGGCGAGAGCGCGCCCAGGCGCAGGTAGGGCGACAGCCGCGAGGTGCCATCCTCGGCCATAAGGTTGCGCCGCTCGGCGTAGCCCGCAATCGCCCCCTCGCGCCGCAGATCCGCAAAGCGCGCCAGCTGCTCCCGCGCCGCCGCCTCGCCCGCCTGCGGCAGCGCGTGGCCCAGCGCCATGCCCAGATCCGCAAGCGTGGGTAATGGCACGCCATCTGGCCAGAGCTCCGGCGCCACCAGCTGCGGCGCCTCCTGTACAGCGCTGCCCTCTGCGGCCAGGCGCTCGCGCCAGCGCCGCGCGTAGGGTGAGTAGACGCTGTAGGGCCGACCTTCCTGGGTGGCGACCTCCAGCAGCTCAAAGATCACGGCATCTTTGAAGCTATGGGCGGCCAGCCCGGCCGCGCGCAGCTCCAGCTTCGCCTCTGCGTCCCGGCGCAGCGCGTAGGGTGTGTAGTCGCGGTTCCAGTACACACCCTGGGCGCCACAGGTCTTTGCCACGGCCAGCAGCTCTGCCAGTGGCTCGCCACGCCGCAGCACCAGCTGCGAGCCGCGCGCG
>JAYUYB010000730.1:0-2895 GCA_043752655.1 Chloroflexota bacterium | reverse complement strand
TGATCTGCTCGACGATCTGTTCTGATACGGAGCTACCCCTATGCCCGAGCCGCTCCAGGATCCCTACGCCACCCTCGGCCTCCCGCGTGACGCGACGGCCGCCCAGATCAAGCAGGGCTATTTTGCCCTGGTGCGCGCCCACCCGCCCGAGCGCGAGCCCGAGCTGTTCAAGCGTATCCGCGCCGCCTACGAGCGCCTGCGCGACCCCGAGCAGCGCAGCGAGGCCGACCTGCGCCTGCTGCAGCCCTGGCCCGCCTCGCCCCGCAAGCGCCGCCCCCCCGCCGCCGAGCTCGCCCTCCACCCCGCCGACGTGATCGCCGTGGCCCGCGCTTTGAGCGACCTGGAGCGCAGCGACTGGCGCGAGCAGTTCGGGAAGGTGACGCTGTAGCATGGAGGAGCTTGATCAGCAGGCCGCGCCCGACCCCGTCGGCGATAGCACACTGCTCCAGACTCAGATCGAGGCTCTGCGCGAGACGGTTGTTGCTCTGGAGCGCCAGATCGCCCGCGCCGGCCGCGAGCAGCTGAAGGCCAACGCCCTGGCCGAGACCCAGGCCGAGCGCCTTGCTACCGCCCTCGACGCCCTGCGCGTAGCCGACGAGCGCCGCAGCGCCGAGCTGGCCGAGCTGCGCGAGCGCCTGCGCAGCGCTACCGCCACCGCCCGCATCGAGCAGGCCCGTGGCTTTCTGCCCGCCCTCGATGGCCTTGACGCCGCTATGCGCTCCGGCGCCGAGCTGCTGGCCTACGCCGAGGTCGAGGATGCGCCCGAAGCGGAGCCTGGGCCAAGCTGGCTGCCCGCCTGGCTGCGCCCCTCACCACCGTCGCCCGCCCCAGACCCCGAAGCAGATGAGCTGCGCGCCGCCGTGAGCGCCTGGATCGAGGGGCTAGGCTTTGTGCGCGAGCGTATGCTCGCCGCTCTGGCCGAGGCCGACGTGCGCCCCATCCCGACCGAGGGCTACCGCTTCGACCCGCGCTACCACGTTGCCGTTGAGGTTGTGCCCGCCGACGCGCTGCCACCCGGCAGCGTGGCCTACGAGATCCGCCGCGGCTACCTGGCCGGCGAGCGCGTGCTGCGCCACGCCGAGGTGGCCGTTGCCCGCGCCGCCGCCAGCGAGGAGACAGCATGAGCCTGATTATCGGCATCGACCTTGGCACCACTTACTCGGCCGCCGCCCTTGTGCGCGACGGCGCGCCCCAGATTGTGCCCCACGGCGACGAGCGGATCATGCCGTCGGTCGTAGGGCTCAGCCAGGACGACGCGCTGCTGGTGGGCACGCCCGCCCGCAACCAGTACGCGCTCTACCCGGAGCGCACCGTGCGCTCGATCAAGCGCTCGATGGGCCAGGACACCACGGTGACGCTCGGCGAGCGCCAGTACAGCCCCCAGGAGCTCTCGGCCATGATCCTGCGCGAGCTGAAGCGCAGCGCCGAGGCCCAGCTTGGCCAGCCTGTGGAGCGGGCCGTGATCACGGTGCCCGCCTACTTCTCCGACGCCGCCCGCCAGGCCACCCGCGAGGCCGGCGAGATCGCGGGCTTCACCGTCGAGCGCATCATCAATGAGCCCACAGCCGCCGCCCTGGCCTACGGGCTCGACCAGAGCGACGCCCGCCGGCTTGTGGCGGTCTACGACCTTGGCGGCGGCACCTTCGACGTCTCGATCATCGAGCTGGACGGGGGCGTCGTGGAGGTGCGCGCCAGCCACGGCAACACCCAGCTTGGCGGCGACGACTTCGACGCGCTGCTGGCCGAGCACCTGGCCGAGCGCTTTCAGGAGCAGCACAGCATCGACCCGCGCGGCGATACGCGGGCCATGGCGCGGCTGCTGCGCGCCGCCGAGGAGGCCAAGATCGCGCTCTCGTCGCGCCCCAGCGTGCGCGTGCGTGAGGAGTATCTGCTCAGCGAGGGCGGGCGCCCGCTGCACCTGGATGTCGAGCTTGAGCGCGCCGAGTTCGAGGAGCTGATCGCCGAGCTGCTCGACGGCACGCTAGAGTCGTTCGACGCCGCCCTGCGCGACGCCGAGCTTCAGGCCTCCGAGCTCGACGAGCTGCTATTTGTGGGCGGCAGCACGCGCATCCCCATCGTCTGGGAGCTGCTGCGCGACCACACCGGCCTGGAGCCTGCCTCGGCCATCAACCCGGACGAGGCCGTCGCCCTTGGCGCGGCGGTGCAGGGCGCGATCATCGCGGGCGAGCCGCTCGACGCCGTGCTGGTTGATGTGACGCCCCACTCGCTCGGGATCGAGGTGGCCGAAGTGATCTACGGCCAGATCGTCCCCGACCAGTACAATGTGATCATCCAGCGCAACACGACCATCCCCACCTCGCGCGCCGAGCAGTACTGGGCGATGCACCCCTCGCAGAGCACCATCGAGATCAAGATCTACCAGGGCGAGCAGCCGATCGCCTCGCGCAACACGCTGCTGGGCGAGTTTCGCTTCGAGCAACTCAAGCCCGAGGCGCCCGATCAGCCGCCGCGCATCACCGTGCAGTTTGATCTTGATATCGACGGCATCCTGCACGTCTCCGCCGTGGATCGCGGCAGCGGCAAGCAGGCCCGCACCACGGTGCGCGCCGCCCACGTGAGCCTGACCCCGGCCCAGATCGCCGACTCGCGCGCCGCCCTGCCAGATCTAGCGCCCATGGACGACGGTGTGGAGCTGCTGCCGCTCGATGGCGCCGCAGCGCTTGGCGATGAGCCCCTGCCGCTCGAGGTGATCAGCCTGCTGGTGCGCGCCCGCCGCGCCCTGGCCGACGACCCCGCCAACGCCGAGCTGCGCCAGGCCACCACCGCGCTGGAGGCGGCCGCCCGCGCCGGCGACGAGGATGCGACCCTGGCGAACTCCGAGGCGCTGCTGGATCTGCTCTACGACCTGGAGGAGTAGCCCAATACTACAACTCA
>JAYUYB010000729.1:0-2896 GCA_043752655.1 Chloroflexota bacterium | reverse complement strand
TATCGGTGTTGGCCTTTGCCTTCTGATGCTGGCCTTCACCTCGGCAGTTGATGCGGCCTTCACCGCGATCAGCCGCCACCGCCTGAACCTGCTGCTCTCCGAGGGCGGCAACCGCTCACGGCGCGCTGTGTCGCGCCTGATCGATGACCCCTACCACTTCAAGTCGACGATTATTTTCCTCAACACCAGCTCGCTCATTATCGCCACGGCGCTCACCCTCAGCCTGAGCAGCGGGCGGGGCGGCTGGAGCATACCCACAAGCTTGGGCGCGCTGTTTCTGGGCGCCCTGGTGATAGGCGAGATCATTCCAAAGGCCCTGGCCGTGCGCAACCCCCACGGCACCGCGCTGCTGCTGGCAGGCCCCATGAGCACGCTTTCGACCCTGCTCTGGCCGCTGATCGCGCTGGTAAACTTTCCCACCCGGCCGCTCTATCGGCTCCTGAGCGGGAAGGACGCGCCCCCGGCGCCGCTCGTCACCGCCGAGGAGCTGCGCCTGCTGGTGAATGTGGGCGAGGAGGAGGGCCTGATCGAGCACGAGGAGCGCGCCATGATCGAGGGCGTGATCGCCTTTGGCGATACGCTGCTGCGCGAGATCATGGTGCCCCGCGTCGACATCGTGGGCCTGGAGCTGAACACAACGCTCGGCAAAGCGATGGATGTGGTGAGCGCGAGCGGCCACTCACGCATCCCGATCTACGACGATACAATCGACACGATTATGGGTATCCTGTACGCAAAAGATATGATCCCCGCCCTGCGCAACGGCAGCGCCGAGATGCCGATCAAGGAGCTGCTGCGACCGCCACATTATGTCCCTGAGACAATGAAGATGCACGCGCTGCTGGAGGATCTTCAGCGGCGCAAGGTGCATATGGCGATTATCGTGAACGAGTATGGCGGCACCGCTGGCCTGGCCACGATCGAAGATTTGATCGAGCAGATCGTCGGTGAGATTCAGGACGAGTACGACACTGGCGACCCATCGGTACAGCCGCTGAGCCACGATGAGTATATTGTCGATGCGCGCGTGCTGATCGCCGACATCAACGAGCTGCTCGGCCTGGAGCTGGAGTCGGAGAACGCCGAGCGCATCGGCGGGCTGGTGTACGAGCGGCTGGGGCGCGTGCCGCGTGTGGGCGATGAGCTTACCCTGGATGATGCCGTGGTGACGGTGCTGGCCGCCAAGGGCGTGCGTGCGCAGAAGCTGCGCATTGTGCGCCGCACCTCTGCGGATGCGGCCGACACAGCGCCACCTAGCGAGCTTGTGGAGCGAGGTATACGTGGCGCAACCTGACTACGCGGCATTGGCGGAGGCGGCCCTGGCAGCGCGCGCTTTAGCCTACGTGCCTTACTCGGCCTTCCAGGTTGGAGCGGCCGTGCTCACCGCGTCGGGGCGTATCTTCCCTGGCGGCAACATCGAGAACGCCGCCTACCCGATGACAGTGTGCGCGGAGCGGGTGGCGCTGTTTAGCGCCTACGCGGCCGGTGAGCGCGAGATCGTGGCGCTCGCTGTTGTCACCGACACCGCCGACGTGGCCAGCCCGTGTGGCGCGTGTCGCCAGGTGCTCTTCGAGCTGGCGCCGCACAGTACGGTGCTGCTGCTTAACCTGCGGGGCGCGCGCCGCCTTACCACGCCGCAGGAGCTGCTGCCTGCTGGCTTCGGGCCGACACAGCTTGGGGAGATGGGGCTTTAAAGGGGCGCCCCTTGTGGGCGTGCGAATAGCAACACAAAGGCGGCAGTGGATTAATCCACTGCCACCTTTTGGATCCCGAGGTGGTGGCACCTCGGAACACCCAGAGGAACTCACCTACCGTTGCTGCCTTTCGGCCCTGGCGGGGTTTAGCAAGTATCTGCCGTTCCTCAGTGCCGCAGGCATTATAGCATAGGTTGGATTGCGTTAGGTCTTTCATCATTCATGTGTAAAAGGATGGAGAGAATTCAGTCTATAGCCGTAGAGATGTGGAGGATGTGGAGAAGCTCGGGTCTGGCGCGCACAGGTGGCATGAAAAGGCTCTGAACAACTGGTGGACGGCTCTCCACATTATCCAGAGTTGCCGGGATGGGCGTGATCATGCGGCCAAAGCATACACACATGATCCACGGGTTGTGCGAGGACTTATCCACAAAGGGTTTGAGTTATCCACAGATTCATGGCAGTTATCCACACTTTCAACGCTACCGAGGTTGGAGGCGGGAATCACAACGCCCCGCGCAGGGCTCGCGGGGCGTTGAAGGGCGTCTGAGCGGCTACGACTTCTCGGCGCCGCCCTTTGGAGGATTGTCGAGGTCGAGCGTGTTGATGAAATTGCGGAAGATCGACATCGAGTCATCGTTCAGGTCGGGCTCACCCTCGGGCTCCGACTCTGCTGACGGCTCCTGGAGCGAGGCTGCCTCGGCAGAGCCGGGCTGCTCGTCCTCGTCGAAGAAGACACCGGCCTGCTCAAGCACGTGGTCCGCGATGTAGATCGGCACCTCGGTGCGCACAGCGAGGGCGACCGCGTCGCTGGGCCGTGCGTCAACCTCAATGGTGCGCCCGCGCTGCTCGATGACGATGCGGGCGAAAAAGGTATTATCCTGGATGTCGTTGACGAGGATATGAGTGATCTGGCTGTCAAGGTCGCCGATCAACGCCTTGAGTAGATCGTGGGTCATTGGGCGCTGGGGCTCGTGGCCCTGGATCGCCATAGCGATGGCGTCGGCCTCGAAGGGGCCGATCCAGATCGGCAAGTAGCGCTTGCTATCGGTCTCGCGTAGCACCACTACACGATGCTGTGTGAGCAGGCTGACGCGGATGCTATCGACCACGACACGGATCATCTGTCGGCCTTTCGTGAAGTGGGCGACCGAAGTCGCGGCGACCAAGGATCGCATGCTGCTCCAGCCTAGCGATACGAT
>JAYUYB010000728.1:0-2897 GCA_043752655.1 Chloroflexota bacterium | reverse complement strand
GAGCTGCGCCAGGCGGTCAAGAACGCCGACGCTGTCTACCTCGCTACAGACCCGGACCGCGAGGGTGAGGCGATCGCCTGGCATATCACCGAGGCGGTGAACGTGCCGCGCCGCACCCCTGTGCATCGCGTGGTCTTCCAGGAGATCACGCGCAACGCGGTGCAGCAGGCCATCCAGAACCCGCGCAGCATCGATGGCAACCTGGTGAATGCGCAGCAGGCCCGCCGTGTGCTTGATCGCCTGGTCGGCTACCAGATCAGCCCGCTGCTCTGGGATAAGGTGAAGCGCGGGCTCTCGGCTGGCCGCGTGCAGTCGGTGGCCGTGCGCCTGATCGTCGAGCGCGAGCGCGAGGTCGAGAGCTTCGTCGCCATCGAGTACTGGACGATCGAGGCCGATCTGCTCAAACAGGGCGGCCAGCAGCCCCGCGACGCCTTCCGCGCCACGCTGGTGGAGCGCGCCGGCAAGCGGCTCGATAAGTTCGCGGTGCCAAACCAGGAGCAGGCCGACACGATTGTGACGGACCTGGAGGGCGCCCGCTACGCTGTGCAGAAGGTGACGCGCAAGGACAAGCGCCGCGGCCCCGCGCCGCCTTTTACCACCTCCACGCTCCAGCAGGAGGCCGGTCGCAAGCTTGGCTTCAGCGCCAAAAAGACGATGACCCTCGCCCAGAAGCTGTACGAGGGCATTGATGTTGGCGGAGACGAGGGCACGGTGGGCCTGATCACCTATATGCGCACCGACAGCGTGAACGTGGCGAGCGAGGCCCAGGCCGAGGCCCGCAGCGTGATCGAGCAGCGCTTCGGCAAAGCGTATCTTCCCGAAAAGGCGCCGCTCTACAAAACCAAGGCCAAGGGCGCCCAGGAGGCCCACGAGGCGGTGCGCCCCACCAGCAGCGCCCGCACCCCCGAGAGCGTGAGCAGCAAGCTCGACCGCGACCTGAACCGGCTCTACGAGCTGATCTGGAAGCGCTTCCTGGCCTCCCAGATGGCCCAGGCCGTGTTCGATAGCACGACGGTTGATATTGGGGCTTTCACTGTTGGAGACAAGGAGACAAGGAGACAAGGAGACAAGGAGACAAGGAGCGCCGATTCTACGCCGTCAGACGGCTCCCTGTCTCCCGGTCTCCCGGTCTCCGTGTCTGGCGCCGCGCCCTACCTCTTCCGCGCCACCGGCTCGGTGCTCAAGTTCCCCGGCTTCCTGGCCGTCTACAATGTGAGCCTGGACGAGGGCGAGGAGGACGAGGACAGCGAGCGCCGCCTGCCGCTGCTCCAGGAGGGCGGCCCGCTCGATCTACTTCAGCTGCTGCCCATCCAGCACTTCACCGAGCCGCCGCCCCGCTTCACCGAGGCCAGCCTGGTGAAGGAGCTCGAGCAGCTCGGCATCGGCAGGCCGTCTACCTACGCATCGATCATCTCCACGATCCAGGATCGTGAGTATGTCGAGCTCACCGAGAAGAAGCTGCTGCCCACCACGCTCGGTCGCGTCGTCACCGACCTGCTGGTGGCGCACTTCCCCAAGATCGTCGACTACGACTTTACCTCCGCGCTGGAGCAGCAGCTCGACGACATCGCCGATGGCACGAAGCAGTGGGTGCCCGTGCTGCGCGAGTTCTACGACCCGTTCCAGAAGACGCTCGCAGCCGCCAAAAGCGAGATGCGCAACGTCAAGCGCGAGGAGATCATTACCGACCTGGGCTGCCCCAAGTGCAACCAGGGCTTTCTGGCGATCAAGTTCGGTCGCAACGGTGAGTTCCTGGCCTGCACGCGCTACAGCAAAGATGGCAGCCCCGACTCCTGCGACTTTACGAGCGACTTTCACCGCGACGGCGACGGCCAGATCGTGATCGATAAGGCCGCCGCCGCCGAGACGAGCGACGTGGAGTGCAATCTCTGCGGCCGCCCCATGGTGATCAAAAAGAGCCGCTTCGGGCCATTCCTCGGCTGCTCCGGCTACCCCGAGTGCGCCAACACGCGCCGGATCGGCAAGGACGGCAAGCCCGTGCCGCTGCCCCTGCCAACCGGGGTGGCCTGCCCTAAGTGCAACACGGGCGAGCTGCTGCAGCGCCGTGGCAAGTTTGGCCGCCCCTTCTTCGGCTGCTCGCGCTACCCCAAGTGCGACTACCTCACCAACAGTTTGGAGGAGCTGGCCCCAGTTGTTGCCGACGCCGTCCCCGCTGCGGGCAAGCCCGTGCTGGTGAAGGGCGGCGCGAAAGCCGCCACAGCTAAAAAGCCCGCCGCCAGCGCCAAGAAGCCTGCCGCTAGTGCCAAAAAGCCTGCCGCCAGCGCCGCCAAGAAAAAGAGCGCGTAGGGCGCCTGATCGCGCCATCTGACGGTGGACGGTAGGCGGGGGGCATAGCCGATAGCTGATAGCTGATAGCCCAACCTACCGACGACCGTCCACCGTCCACCGTCCACCGTCCACCGTCCACCGTCCACCGTCTACCGTCTACCCATTCCCGCAAGCAAGATAAACTTCACCAGCTCGAACCAGGCGAGGGTGGCGCAGAGCAACAGGCCGAGGAGGCCGTCGCGCCAGCCGCCGAGAGCGATGTAGCGCCGCCAGAGCTCGCGGGCGGGGGCGCCCAGGAAGTTGCGCCAGCGCGCGCGGCGGCCAGCAGCGTAGAGCGTGCGGGCCTCGGCCAGCGCGTAGCCGCTCTGCTTGGCCCAGAGCTCGCCCAGGCGCTCGATATTCAGGTGCTCTATGTGCCCGTGCAGCGTGCCCGCCTCGCCCCCGAGCGTCACAAGCTCGTGGACAAGGCGGGCCTCATCGTAGCGCGCCGCATCGCGCAGCAGCAGGCGCAGCTGCGGGTCGGGATACCAGCCCCCACCACGCAGCGCTTTGCCGAAGAAGAAGTTATAGCGCGGGATCCAGTAGCCAGCACACGGCACAAGCGTGGC
>JAYUYB010000727.1:0-15705 GCA_043752655.1 Chloroflexota bacterium | reverse complement strand
CTGCGGCTGCATGTGATCGACTTTACCGCGCCCACGCAGGCGCAGCTCGACGAAGGAGTGCGCTTCATCGCGACGGCCCACGCCGCCGAGCTGCCGGTCTTCGTCCACTGCCACGGCGGGATCGGGCGCGCCCCCCTGATGGCGGCAGCCTACCTGATGGCGAGCCGCGGCCATGACCATCGCGAGGCCCTGGCTTTGCTACGCGCCGCCCGCCCGTTCATCGCGCCAAACCCGCTCCAGCTGGCCTGCCTGCGTACCTACGAGGCCCGCCTGCGCGTGGCGCGTCCCGACGGACACCCCGTGGTATAATCCCCGGTCGCACCAGCCCAATGGATCGGGGCTCGGCGCCGCAAGCTGCAATCGTTCGACTGAGCGCTCACGACGACGTCTGCAATCTGCAATTCGACTCGGGAGGCTCCGCCAATGCGGATCTGCGTCGTAGGCCCAACCTACCCCTACCGTGGCGGGATCGCCCACTACACCACCCTGCTGGTGCGCCATCTGCGCCTCGCCGGCCACCAGGCGCCGCTCTACTCGTTCACCCGCCAGTACCCGCGCTGGCTCTTCCCCGGCAAGACCGACCGCGACCCCTCGGCCGCCCCGCTGCGGGTGGACTGCGAGTATATCCTCGATCCGATCAACCCGCTCACCTGGCTGCGCCTGTTCCGCCGCGTGCGCGCCGACAACCCCGACCTGCTGATCCTCCAGTGGTGGGTGCCCTACTGGACGCCCTGCCTCACCACGATCGGCGGCCTGATCAAGCGTAACACCAAGATCAAGATCGCCATCGTCTGCCATAACGTGATGCCCCACGACGGCGGCGGCATCCTGGATCGGCGCCTGGCGCTTACCGCGCTGCGCCGCGCCGACGCCCTGATCGTCCATAGCGAGCAGGATCGCTACAAGCTCCTGGCCCTGCTGCCAAAGGCGCGCGTGGTCAAGGCCACGATCCCCACGTACCAGCCGACAAGCGCCCAGGCGGCGCCGTTGTCCGTGCGTAACCTGAGGCGCGAGCTTGGCGTGCCCGAGGGCGTGCCAGTGCTGCTATTCTTTGGCTTTGTGCGGCCCTACAAAGGGCTGGAGTATCTGATCCAGGCCCTGCCGCGCATTCGCGAGCGGCTGCCGGTGCATCTGATCGTGGCCGGCGAGTTCTGGTCCTCACGCGAGTTCTACGAGCGCTTCGCCCAGGAGTTCGGCGTGCTGCCCCAGATCAGCTTTGTGGATCGCTATCTCCCCGACGAGGAGCTCCAGCCCTACTTCGAGCTGGCCGATGTCGTGGTGCTGCCCTATGTCTCCGCGACGCAGAGCGCGGTGGTGCCGCTGGCCTTCGGCTTCAACAAGCCCGTGATCACCACGCGAGTAGGCGGCCTAGCCGAGGTGGTGCGCGACGGTGTAAATGGCCTGATCGTGCCGCCTCAGGACGAGGTGGCGCTCGCCGACGCGGTGATCCGCTTCCTCAC
Source organism: Chloroflexota bacterium (assembly GCA_043752655.1). Classification (GTDB taxonomy): domain Bacteria; phylum Chloroflexota; class Chloroflexia; order Chloroflexales; family Chloroflexaceae; genus OHK40. Next base: position 14,245 of record JAYUYB010000727.1, on the reverse strand, counting down.
CACAGAGGTTGGCGAACACATTCGCAACCAGATGGCCGCAGGCGGGGCCAGCGTAGGCTACAGCTGGGAAGAGCTTGTGGGCACCATCGAGGCGCTAGCGCGTGAGCTGGCCGATGCCGACAAGGGATTGCGCCGATGACTCTGGGCGCCCTTAGCTACGCTCTGCTCGTGGCCGTCCTGATCCAGCTTGCCGGCCTGGGAATGGGCTGGCTCGCCCTGCGCCCGCTGCGGCTCGGCGAGCCGGGGCTGCTCGGGCTCTGGCTGCGCGCTGCCGCCGGGCTCGGCCTGCTCGCCATGCTCATCCTGCTGATCGGCATGGTCGGGCTGCTCCTCCGCCCCCTGATCAACGCCATTGTGCTTGGGCTGGCCGCCGTGGGCCTCTGGGTCGCTGTGGGAGGTGTGCGCGCTGCGCGTGCCAATAGGCGGGCCTGGGCGCCGGAAGCAGACTGGGCGCCGCGCGCGCTGCTCGTGCTGCTGCTGCTGCTGGGCGCGAGCTCGCTGCTCTGGGTGCTGCTGACGCACAGCCTTGCGCCGCCGATCGACTGGGACGTGCTGGCCTACCATCTGGATCTGCCCAAGCGCTACCTGGGCCAGCACCGCATCGTCTACGTGCCCGACAACCCCAGCTCGAACTGGCCGCTCAATTTAGAGATGCTCTTCACCATCGCCCTGAGCTTCGGCTCCGACCTGGCGGCGAATCTTACCACGCTGAGCATGGTGGCGCTTACGGCCTGCGGCCTGCTGCTGGTGGCCCGGCGGCTGCTCGATGATCGGGCGGGCGCGATTGCGGTGGCGCTGTTCCTCACCATCCCCACGGTGAAGCGGCTTGGCGGCGTGGCGATGGTGGACGCCGCGATGGGCCTGTTTGTGCTCGGGGCGGCCTACAGCTTCGAGCGCTGGGCGCGCGAGCGGAGCGTGGGCTGGCTGAGCCTGTGCGCGATCTTCTGTGGCCTACTGGCGGGCAGCAAGCTTACGGGCGCGGGCTTTGCGATCCTCTACTTCTTGCTGCTGCTGTGGACGGTGGGCGGTGGGCGGTGGACGGTGGACGGTGGACGGCGAGCATGGGGCGAGCTGGTGCGCAGCGGGCTGATCTACGGCCTGATCGGGCTGGCCCTGGTGGGGCCGTGGTATCTGCGCAGCGTGCTCAACACCGGCAACCCGGTCTTTCCGTTCGCCTACGATCTGTTTGGCGGGCGCAACTGGGACGCGCTGGGCGACGAGTACCACACGCGGATGATGGAGAGCACCTTCACCGCCGAGATCCCGAAGACGCTGGTGGGCCTTGCGCAGTCGTACTACTACATGATCTTCGAGCCGAGCCTGCTGGGCGGCTACCGGGGCCACCTGGGCGTGCTGGTGACGCTGGGGCTGCTGGCGGGGCTGGCGCTGCTGCCGTGGGCGCCGCGCTTTGTGCGCCAGAGCCTGTTTGTGTGCGTAGCCTTCTGGATGCTCTGGTTCTTTCTCACCAGCCACCAGGCGCGCTTTATTCTCCCCCTGGCGCCGTTGCTAAGCCTGATCGCGGCCTTCGCGGTAGTACGCGCGATGGATTGGCTGCGGCGCCCGGCGCTCCAGGCGGTGTTGCTCGGCCTGCTTGCGCTGGCGATCATGCCGGAGTGGCCGTGGTACTACAGCGACGAGCGCGCGCTCTTCCTAAGCCGCGTGCCCTACCTGAGCGGCGCGCAGAGCCGCGACGCCTTCCTAGACGCCAATGTGGACGCGATGCCGCTTTTCCGCTTTGTGAACACGCAGCTGCCGCCGGATAGCCGCGTGCTGCTGATGCCCTACGAGTCGCGCAGCTACTATCTTGACGTGCCCTACCTGTGGGGGCACCCGATCGCGCAGCGGCTGATGCGCTGGGAGCAGCAGCAGAGCCCCGAGATGGCGCTGGAGACGCTGCGCTCGCTAGGGGTGACGCACTTGCTGGAGAACCCGCGCTGGCTCTACACCGAGCTGCGCTACTGGGATCAGATCCGCCCGCTGATGCTTGAGCTTCAGGCGCGCTGCGCCGAGCCGCTCTTCCGCGATGGCGAGGGGGTGGTGTTTGTGCTGAGGGAGGTGTGTGGGGAGTGACAGGGAGACAGGGAGACAGGGAGACAAGGAGACCGGGAGACAAGGAGACACAGTGACCGGGTGACACGGTGACCGGGTGACACAGTGACCGGGTGACACCTATCGGTTCCGATAGGTGTCACCCGGTCACCCGGTCATCGTGTCACACTACGCGGGCAGGCTGCCCGTGGCGGGCGGGGGCGGCGGGAGCATGGTGGTGGTGACGCCGGCGGGCCGGGCGCTGCGGGTCATGTCCATGCTGAGGGGCTTGACGCGCTTCAGCAGCTCGCCGAGCTGCTCGCCCTCCAGGGTCTCGAACTCGAGCAGGGCGTTGGCCATGTCATCGAGCACGGCGCGGTTGTTCATCAGCACCTGGTAGGAGGTGTCGTAGGCCTGGCTGGCGAGGCGGTGAACCTCGGCGTCGATCTGGCGGGCCACTTCGTCGCCGTAGTTGCGCTGCTCGCTGATCTCGCGGCCAAGGAAGATCAGCTCCTCCTTCTCGCCGAAGACGATTGGGCCGAGCTTATCGCTCATGCCGTAGCGCGTCACCATCGAGCGCGCGGTGCGCGTAACACTCACCAGGTCGGCGCTGGCGCCCGTAGTGATCTCATCGGGGCCGAAGACAATCTCCTCGGAGGCGCGACCGCCCATCGCCACGACCATGTCGGCCTTGAAGAAGGCGAGCGACTGGAGGCCCATGTTGTCCTCGTCTGGGAGGAAGAGGGCGTAGCCACCGGCCCGGCCGCGGGGGATGATCGTGACCTTCTGGAGCTTGTTGGCGCGCGGCATTGCGGCGCCACTGATGGCGTGGCCAGACTCGTGGTAGGCCACAACCAGCTTCTTGCGGTCGCTCATCACGCGGGAGCGGCGCTCGGGGCCGCCGAGGGCCACGCGCTCGATCGAGTCTTGGAGCTCCGACATGCCGATCTTCTTCTTGGCGCGGCGGGCGGCGAGGATGGCGGCCTCGTTGACGGCGTTCATCAGGTCGGCGCCGGAGAAGCCAGGGGTGAGGCGGGCGATGATCTCCATGTTCACATCCTCGGAGAGCGGCTTGCCCTTCGTGTGAACCTTGAGGATGTCGATGCGACCGCGCACGTCGGGGGCATCGAGCACCACCTGGCGGTCGAAGCGACCGGGGCGGATCAGGGCGGGGTCGAGCACGTCGGGGCGGTTGGTGGCGGCGACGACGATCACATTGGTGTTGGTGTCGAAGCCGTCCATCTCGACTAGGATCTGGTTCAGAGTCTGCTCGCGCTCATCGTGGGAGCCACCGAGGCCGGCGCCGCGCTGGCGACCGACGGCGTCAATCTCGTCGATGAAGACGATACAGGGCGCATTGCGCTTCGCCTGGTCGAACAGATCACGCACGCGGGAGGCGCCGACGCCCACGAACATCTCGACGAACTCGGAGCCGGAGATGCTGAAGAAGGGCACGCCCGCCTCGCCGGCCACAGCGCGGGAGAGCAGCGTCTTGCCGGTGCCGGGAGGGCCGACCATCAGCACACCGCGCGGGATGCGGGCGCCGAGGGCGGTGAACTTATCGGGGAACTTCAGGAACTCGACGATCTCGGTGAGATCCTGCTTCGCCTCCTCCTGGCCTGCCACATCGGCAAAGGTGACGGTGGGCTTATCGCCGGCGAACATGCGCGCGCGGCTCTTGCCGAACGAGAGGGCCTGGTTGTTCGAGCCCTGGGCCTGGCGCATGAAGAAGACGAAGAAGCCGATCAGCAGCAGGGTGGGCAGCAGGATGGTGAAGATGCTGAGCAGGCCACCCCAGGCGGGCGCGGGCTCCACGGCCACATCCACAAGCTGCTTGCCGTCTGCGTCGGTAAGGGGCACGTTATAGGCAGCCAGAAGCTGCATCACACTGTCGGTGCTCTCCAGGCGCGAGCGGTACTCGGTGCCATCGTTGTACTTGACGAGCACCTGCTCGTCGCCGGCCTGGGCGGTAATCGACTCGACGCGGCCAGCCTCGGCGTCGGCGATCACCTGGGCGATGCCGCGCTCAGAGCTCTGGGTGGAGGTCTGACCGAAGTACTGAAAGAAAAGGGCTAGCGCTGCGACCAGGATGATCAGATAGACAAAACTGTTTTTGAGCCAGCGGTTGTCGCCCATGCGTTGTATTCATTCCTCTTAGAAATGCTGCCCCGAACCTGCAGCGTCGCGCATTCCGACGCCGATAAAGCATTATAGCAGAGCAGATCAGGCGCTTCAAGAGCCCCAGATCACACATGGTTTGTGATCTAGCTTACGTCGGCACGTCTTCTTCGCTGTACACCTCGGGCTTGAGCACACCGATATACGGCAGGTTGCGGTAGCGCTCGGCGTAGTCGAGGCCATAGCCAACGACAAACTCGTTGGGGATGTCGAAGCCGAGGTAGTCGATGGCCACTTCGGCGGTGCGGCGCTCGGGCTTATTGAGCAGGGTGCAGATGCGCAGGCTAGCAGGGTTGCGCCGCAGCAGCTGGCTACGCAGGTAGTCCAGGGTGAGGCCGCTGTCGATAATATCCTCGACGATCATCAGGTGGCGACCGGCGATATCGATGTCGAGATCTTTGATCAGGCGCACCACCCCGCTGGACTGCGTGCTGGCGCCGTAGCTGGCCACTGCGATAAAGTCGATGGCGATGGTCCTGTCGATCGCGCGGGCCAGATCGACCATAAACATCGCGCAGCCCTTGAGCACGCCCACCATCAGCAGATCGTCGCTCTCGCGGTAGTCGGCGGTGATCTGTGCGCCGAGCTCGCGCACGCGGGCCTGGATCTGCTCGGACGAGATAAGTACCCTGGCGATGTCGCGGTGCATACGGGTCCTCTCACAGCGGTGGCGATGACTGATGATCGCCCTTACGAAACTTGGACGAGGCCTACCCAGATTGTACCTTGACTCTGCGGCGCCGCGATGAAGCGCGCGTCGGCGCGCAGGCCCGCCACCCAGACCACGGCGGCGGGTGTGGCGAGGATCGGCCAGGCGGCGCGCAGGCGCTGGGGCAGCTTGCGGTCCACAAGGAAGTCCTGCAGGCTGCGGCTGCCGCGCCCGCCCGCGGGCCGAAAGCGGTCGCCTGGCAGACGGCGGCGCAGGCTGAGCGGGCCGTCGAGAGCTGCCACGCTGAGAGCGACCCACCAGAGCGAGGGCGTGGCGGGCGGCGCGTTGCTCACGACGCAGGCCCAGCCTGCGCCCAGGGGCGTGAGGCCAGGCACCGCGAGCGGCAGCTCCGCGAGCGGCAGCTGAGGAGCGTCGGCGTGGGCCGGCGCGTCGGTACGGGCGATATGCAGGCCGGCCTGCTCGACCGCCAGCTGGAGCTGTGGGCCGAGGCGCATGTGGCGACCGGGCTGCGCGGCCAGGGTACGCGCGGCCTCCACGAGGGGTAGGCTCAGCTCGGGCGCGCCAAGGAGCGTGGCGGTGCGGCGCAGCGCGTAGCGCTGGAGGGCGGGGTGCAGGGCCTCCCAGGCGCCGCGCCGAAGCTGCACGGAGCCGGGCTGCTCCACGGCCAGCGCGGGCCAGGCGCTTGCGAGCTGGGCCTGGATGAAGGCGTAGTCGTCGGCGCTGATCTGCGCGGTGCGCCCGAGGGCCTCGACCAGGTGGGGATACTCGGCGGCGAGGCTGCCAAGCAGGCTCCGGACTGCGGTGCGGGCGTAGCGCGGCGAGCGGTTGCTGGGGTCGTCGGCGGGTGCAAGGCCGTGGGTGTAGCAGTAGGCCTCGAGCGCTAGGCGGCGGGCGGAGAGGAGGGGGCGGATAAGACAAGGAGACAGGGAGACACCTGACGGCGCCGATACATCACTTGCGCTCTCCTTGTCTCCTTGTCTCCTTGTCTCCTCGTCTCCTTGCCGCCACTCCCCCCACGGCACGACAGGGCGCATGCCACGAAGTCCGGCGGGGCCGGCGCCGCGAAGGAGGTGCATCAACACGGTCTCGGCCTGGTCGTCGGCGTGGTGGGCGACGGCAACGGCGGTGGCACCTGTGGCGCGGGCCGTCTCGGCGAGGAAGGCGTAGCGCACGCGGCGGGCGGCGTCCATTGGGCCAGCGCCGTGCGCGATCACTTCGCGGCGCTCGACGGTAGCGGGGATGTCCCAGGCCTCGGCTGTGGCGCGCATGGCCTCGGCCTCGGCAGCCGCCTCGGGGCGCAGGCCGTGGTCGAGATGGGCCACATGGAGCTGGGGGCCGTCGGCGGCGCGCAGCCGGTGAAGCAGGTGGAGCAGGCAGAGCGAGTCGGGGCCACCGGAGACGGCGACGAGCAGGCGCGCATCCGGGCGCAGCAGCCCGTTGGCGGCGAGGAAGGTGCGAAGTGGGGGGAGCAGATCGCGCATAGCATTTGGGGCTGGGGGCTGGGGCACAAGCCCTTCGCCCTCAGCCCCTACGTGTGGTGTCGGAGGCGGGATTCGAACCCGCGACCTAACGATTATGAGCCGTTTGCTCTACCGCTGAGCTACCCCGACAAGCACGCGTGATTTTAGCACGCCCTACAGGCGGCGTCAACCTTGGGGCTGGCCGTGGAAGGGCTACGTCATTGTGGGCGCAGTTGCCAGAACCCGGCGGTTGAAACCGCAGCGGCAGGGCCTGCGGCCGCGCGTCGGCCTGCGCCGACGCGTCCGGACACGCCCGCGCAGGCGGGCGCCCGGCGCAAAGCGCCACTACGGCGCGCGTTCACGCGCCCGCCTGCCCACAATGACGTAGCCCTACTGGCCGTGGGGCGAAGGCCCCGGCGCCCTCCTACTTTGTGGATCACGGGCGGGCGCTGCCGCCCCGCACCCCGGCGTCAGGGGGCTGCCGTTAGCCCCCTAACAACCCCCGCATGGGGGACTTGCGTCCCCTCAACCCCTCAACTTGATGGCCTCCAGCGCCGAGCGTGCGTGTCGCTGCATGCCCTCCACCGCCAGCGAGCGGCGCACTTTTTGCGGGTGCCTACGGCACCATCCGGTCGGGCTGCCGGGCAGCGGGCTGCCGGATCACTGGGCCGCAGGCGGCTGCGCCGCCCCGGGGAGTCCAGAGGGGGCCGGGGGTGGCGGAGGCGGCAGCGCCCCGCCCGTGCTCCCCTGCGCAAGGTGAGCCTTTACCCACCGAGCTTAGAGAGCGCAAACGCGCACAGAAACCCCACCACCGTGATCAGGCCAGCGAAGGCGTGAGACTGCTCAAACGCTTCGGGGATCATTGTGTCCACCAGCATCGTAAGGATGGCGCCAGCCGCAACCGCGGTGGTCGCCGCGATCACGCTGTCGGGGAAGTGGCTAAACAGCAGATAGCCCAGCATGGACGCCAGCCCCGAGATTAGGGCAATGCCGCCCCAGAGGCTAAAGATATACAGCGTCGAGCGCCCGGCCTTTTTCATGCCTGCCGCGCTCGAAAGGCCCTCGGGGATGTTGGAGAGAAAGACGGCCACGACCGCCACCACGCTCACCGCCCCGCCTTCGATCAGGCTCACGCCGATGACGATGGACTCGGGGATGCCGTCGAGCAGGGCGCCGAGCGCAAGCGCGAGCCCGCTGCCCGCGTGCTCGGCCTCGCTGGCCTGCTTCCCGTGGGAGTGCTTGCGGTGGTGGGCGCCGCGCCAGATCAGGTAGAGATTAGCCGCCGTGTAGATAACGGCGCCGCCGAGAAAGCCAGCGGCTGTTGCCGCAAAGCCCCCGCGCTGCACCGCCTTGTCCATCAGCTCGAACGCAAGGGCCGAGATCAGCACGCCCGCGCCGAAGGCCATCACTGCGGCGATCAGGCGCTGCGGCAGCGGAGCGGCATAGCCCACAAAGGCGCCCAGCAGCAATGCCGAGCCGCTCAGAAGGCCCCAGCCGCCCGCCTGTGCCCACAATGGCAGCATCATCGTGCCCGTCTAAATCCAGGGGACAGGGGACAGGGGACAGGGGACAGGGGCCGGATGCTCTGGTCTTCTGCGGCCCTGTCCCCAGTTCCCTGTGCCCCGTTCCCTTGAGCTGCTACGCCGGCTGCCAGAGCGTGATCATGCCGTCGCCGGAGCTAGAGGCGAGCAGGGCGCCGTCGGGGGCGAAGGTGACGCGCAGCACGCTGCTGCTATGGCCGACGATCATCTGCCGCAGGGCGCCGTCGGTGCTACGCCAGAATCTAAGCTCGCCATCCACGCCGCCTGAGGCCACGAGCAGCCCGTCGGGGTGAACGGCAACCGAGCGCACGGCGTTCTGGTGGCCGCGCAGGGAGTGGCGTAGCTCACCGCTCGCGCTGTCCCACAGGCACACCAGCCCATCGCCGCCGGCCGAGGCTAGCAGCGTGCCATCGCTGCTGTAGGCGAGGCTGGTTGGCCCGTCGCGGTGGCCCTCGAGCACCCGCAGCAGGGCGCCGTGCGCTAGCTCGTAGAGCCGAACGCGCCGGTCGCCGCAGCCCACAGCGAGGGCTCTGCCGTCGGGGCTGGGCAAGGCTGTGAGGCCGCCGCCCTCGGGAAGAATGCGCTCCAGCAGCGCGCCGTCGCTTGTGCGCCAGAGGCAGATCGCCTTGTCGGCGCCGCTGGTGATCAGCACCTGGCCGTCGGGGCTGAAGGCCACGCTGCCAAGGTAGCCGCGGTGGCCGGCGATCGTGCGCAGCAGGCGCGCGCTGCGCAGCTGCCATAGCTTTACCGTCTCGCTGCCGCCCGTGGCCGCCACCAGGGCGCCGTCGGGGCTGAAGGCCACGCTCTGCAGATTGCCGGCCTGCGTGTCGAGCGTGGCGAGGGCGCCGCCGTCGCTCACGCGCCAGAGCCGCAGCGTGCCGTCCCAGCAGCCCGAGACAAGCTGCTTGCTGTCCGGGCTGAAGGCGAGGCCCCAGACGCCGCCGCGCTGGACGCCCAGCTGGCGGATGGCCTTGACCGTACCGGCCTCCCAGTCGTGGCTGCGCTGGCCCGCCACACCGCGCGCCCAGAACGTCTTCCAGCGCGAGAGCTGGGCCTGAAGCTCCACGCGAAACGCGGCGCCCGAGCGGTCGCGCAGCAGCAGGCTGCCGCGCAGCTTGCCGCCGTCGGCGACGCGGCGCATATCGGCGGTGAGCTTGAGGCGCTGCTGGCGGCCGGGCGGCAGGCTGAGGGCGAGCACCGCAGGCACCACCCAGCGGGGCGACTCGATCTCCACACGCAGGTAGCGGCGGCCGGTGTTGGAGAGCTGCACCCACGCATCGCGCCGGTCGTCGAAGCTGAGGGCGCCAAAATCTATGCTGCGCTTGTCGGCCACCAGGCGCGGGGCCACGGCACCGAAGCCAGTGGGATCGAGGGCGGCGAGCAGCGCGTCGAGGCCGGCGTGCGGGTCGCCGCCGTTGTCGGTGACGATGGCGCGCATGTCGGCGGCGAGCTTGTTGCGGCCCCAGAGCCGCGCCACCTGGTCGGGGAGATTGCCATACAGCCAGGCGGCAGCATACTCCCAGTGGCGCTCCGCCCAAAGCGCCAGGGCGTGCTCATCGGGGATGGCGATGCCATCGGGGGCCTGAAGGTCGGCGCGAGCTGCGGGGGCGAGCAGCTTATCCAGGGCCACCAGCAGATCCTGGGCCGAGGGGCGATCTTCTGGGCGGAAGGCGAGCGCGCGGGCCACCAGGGCCTCAACCTCGGGGTGGATGTCGGGGTCGAGGCTGCGCACAAGCGGGAAGGGGTTCTTTGTGCCGCGCAGGAAGTCGGGCAGCTCGGCGCGGGTGAGGGCGGGCTGGTGGCCGGTGAGCAGCATGTGGAGCGTGACGGCGAGGGCGTAGATATCGGAGCGCGGCTCGGCCTTACCGCGCCACTGCTCGGGCGGCGTGAAGCCAATCGTGCCGGCCAGCTGGGTGTCGCGCAGGTCGAGCTCGGGCTCCATTGGGGTGGCGCGCGAGAGGCCGAAGTCGATCAGCCAGACCCGCCCGGCGCTATCGATGATAATGTTGGCGGGCTTGACATCGCGGTGGAGCACCGGCTCGGGGCGCTTGCTGTGCATGTAGGCCAGGGCGGCGGCGACATCGCGCACAATCGGCAGGGCGATGGCGGGCGGCAGCTTGCCACCCTGCTCGTGCAGGATCTGACTCAGGTCGCGCCCCTCGACATACTTCATCACCAGGATGCTCTGCTCCGGCAGAAACTCGTAGATCTCGGGGATGTTGGGGTGGCCGGGTGCGTTGAGCGTTACGAGCAGCTGGGCCTCGCGGCGAAAGTTCTGGGTGGCAAAGCCGCGAGTGCGGGCGCTCCAGGCAGGGTTGGGGCTCTGGCGCTTGGCAACGGCGAAGCGCTTGAGCTGCCGGTCGGTGACGAGATAGGCCTCGCCGAAGCCGCCCTTGCCGATCGAGCGCTCCACAACATAGCGCCCGCTGGGGTCGATCGGGGCGCCGATGGCTAGCTCTTCGGCTGGGGGCGCGGGGGCTGCGGGGCGGGGCAGGGGGCGCGTCGGGCCAACGGCGGCGTCCTGGCGGGGGGCGCCTACGGACGCAACGAGGTTACCGGCTGCGCTTGTGGTGGCGGGGAGAACCTCGGGCGGTGCCACGCGGGAGCCGCAGGCGTTGCAGAAGCGCGAGCCTGGCGGGTTGCTGTGGCCGCACGCTGGGCATGCGATAGCGGCGTAGCTGGCGCTCAAGAGCCGGTGCCGCGCACAAAGATATTCGGCCAGGCGCGGAAGCGGGTGAGGATCGCGTCGCGGCTGAGCTCTACGCCGTCCTGGACGATCACGCGGTAGACCGTGAGGTCGCGGCCAGAGCGGGCAACATCGCTCTGGCGCACGGTGCCGCGCGGCAGCGTGGCGTCATCCACATAGACAGGCTCGGCGGGCGCGCGGACCTCGTTGCTCACGACCGGGCCTTCGAGGCGCACCTCGCGATTGGGGCGGGTGCCGTAGAGGCGCACGGCGAGCACCTGGGCGGCGGGGTCGACATCGGCCTGCATCAGCAGCCAGTTGCCAGTGTCGTTGACGAACTTCAGGTCGGTCACGCCGGTGTAGATCGCGGCGTCCATGCCCTGGCCGTCGCCATTTTCGCCAAGGCCGAAGCGGTCGTACCAGCTGATGTAGAACGCGTGGGCGTGGCGCTCGGTGATCGGCAGGCCGGCCCAGAAGGCGGCACGAAAGACGGTCGTGGAGTCCTGACAGACGCCGCCGCCCCATTCGAGCTGGGTGCGGTTGCCGATGATCGCGTAGCCCTCCACAAAGCCGTTGGCGGAGTCCACCTCGCCGAGCTGGCGGTTGAAGGAGAACTCCTCGCCGGGGGCGATCAGCACGCCGTCCATGCGTTTGGCGCCCGCCGTGATATTGGTGACGCGATACTCGGCCGAGCCGACGAAGCTGCTCTTGCCCTCGCCCACCAGCTCCTTGATGCCGAGCGTGCCCAGGCTCTCGGCGGTGATCTGGGGCTTGAGCTCCTCTACGGGGAGGGTGAGCGTGCGCGTAACGGGCGAGGGGCTGAGCAGCAGGTTGGCGATGCGCTCGGCGGCGTCTTCCTGAATCAGCCGCCAGCCGGGCTGGCCGGGCTCGACGATGCGTACCTCGCCGCCCTCGAAGCGCAGGCGCGGCTCGGCGGTGCCCGTATCGACGAGCTGGGCGAGGCCCTCGACGGAGCGGGCGAGGCGCTCGCTATCGATCTGCACCTCCAGGCGACCGTCCACCGGGGCGACGCTGAGCAGCTCGGCGAGGCGGTCTGGGGGCCAGACCCAGCTCTGATCGGCGCGGCGCAGCTCGAGCGGGCTTTGGAGCAGCTCGGCGGCCTGGGCCTGGGCGGCGACGAGGGCGGCATCGCCGACGCTTGCGTCGAGGGTGCGGGTGCGGATCGAGACCTCGCGGCTGCTGAGCTCGCGCATGGCGAGCAGCACATCGTTGGCGGTGGCGTCGGCCAGCAGCTGGACACCGGCGGTGCTAGGGGTGCCGACCACGCGGGCGGCGGCGATGCTGAGGGCGGCGTCCTCGGGGGCGCGCTCAATGCTGGGGGCGAGGCCTACGATATAGGCCTGGGTGGTGCGCTGATCGACCACGACACTGGGGGTGATGTCGAGGCCGCGGCGCCAGAGCGACCAGAGCTCACGCAGGCGGGTGACGGGGTCGCCCTGGCGGCCGGCGCTGATCGCGGCCTCGGCGACGGCGGCGGTATCGAGGCGGGCGCCGAGCTCGGCCAGGGCGGGGCGCCAAGTTTGGCCGCCGTACACAAGGGCGACGGGCTGGTCGAGGAAGGGGCGGTAGCGCTCGCTGAGGGCGGCGCTGATGGTGGCGCCGCTCATGCCGGCCACAGGCTGGCCCTGGACGGTAACGCCGGGGAGGGCCTGGTCGCGGAAGAACAGATTGAGCGTATAGGGGAGCAGGAGCGGCGCGGCGAGGATGAGGGCGAGCAGGGCGACGGCGCTCCACCCGCTGCTGCGGCTAGCGCGGCGCGCGGGGCGGCGCGGCTCCTCGGGCTCGTTGGGCTCGTTGGGCTCGTTGGGCACAGGGCCCTGGGCGCCACGGCGGCGGCGCATGGGGCCATATTCTTGGAAATAATCGTCGATGGGCATAGGAGGGAACAGGGAACAGGGAACAGGGAGCGGTGCGGCCATCATTGTACATAACCTTTGGGCTGCGCACAAGTTTGACAGAAGCGAAGCGGCTCGCTATAATATTACACGTTCGTGGGTCCCTAGCTCAATGGTAGAGCAGTTGACTCTTAATCAATTGGTTCAGGGTTCGATCCCCTGGGGGCCCACCAGTTCAGGACGCGGAATCTCGCACGAGGTTCCGCGTTTCTTTGTGTCCATGTAGCCAACCATGTAGCCAAACTCCTTGGGGCACCATCATGGCTCCACTGCCCTGCCTCCACAACCCTTGATCCTGCCACTCCTCGCCCAGCGCCTCCCGCTCAAGTGCCTGGCGCTCCTGGTGCTGGCGGAGCGCCTTGATCAGCGCGTCTGGCAGCAGTAATGTCCGCGCACTCGTGGCCGTCTTGGGCGTCGTGAGCGTCTTCTGGCCAGCCGATGCGCTGCGAAGTATATCGCCGCACTTGGCGAATGCACAGGCTCTTTTTGCCATCGATTTAGTACGAAGAACAAAAATTTCGTAGGCGAAGGAGCAGTTGTCAAGCGCTTCAAAAAGAGCTATGCTACGGGTGCCCTCACCCAGGCTGTAATTGAGCCATATCGCGCCGCCTGCAACCAGGCCCAGGACTGGACAGTGATCGATCCGCGTGTCGTCTCACTGTGTGCGCGGCAAGGAGATGACAATGGCGACTGTTTACCGAGGCTTCGGGTACGCACTGGTTCTGGTGGCGTTGGGCCTGAGCTTCGTGCTGCTGCGGCAGGTAGGTGCCCAGGCTGCCCAACGCTGTTTCGGCGAGACTGGTTTTTGCGTCTCTGGCTCGTTCCGCCCGATCTGGGAGCAGGGCGGCCTGGCTATCTTCGGTCTGCCCCTCGGCCCGCAGGGCGCCCCCGCCGAGCCGCCACCCGATCCAGCTCTTCCCGCTCAGGTGCAGTGGTTCGAACGCCATCGCTTCGAGCAGCACCCGACGAACCCGGCTCCCTACAGCGTGCTGCTGGGGCGCGTCGGGGCGGAGCGCCTCGTCCAGCTCGGGCGTGACTGGCGCGCGCAGCCTTCCGCCACTCCGCAGGCTGGCTGCCGCTTCTTCCCGGAGACCGGGCGCAATCTCTGCCCGCCCTTTCTCGCCGCCTGGCAGGCCAATGGTGTCGAGTTCGACGGGCAGGTGGGTGTGAGCGAGGCTGAGAGCCTGGCCCTGTTTGGCCTGCCCTTGACTGAGGCCCAGGAGGAGAGCGTAGAAGGCCAGACCTACACGGTGCAGTGGTTCGAGCGCGCCCGCTTCGAGCTACACCAGGACGGGGGCGTGGGCCGCGTGCTGTTTGGGCGGCTCGGGGCGGAGCTCCTGGCGGGCGGCGTGTCAGCTGGCACGTTGCCGGTCGAGGAGCCGAGCGCACCGCCGGCTGCACCACCTGCGGGCGGGCAGCCGACGGCGGCGTCACCCCGGTCGACAGCTACCACGGCGCCCCGCCGGCCCACCGCGACGCCGGACGGCGCGCCCGCTGAGCCTTCAAGCACCTCGCGCCCAACCGAGCCCGCAACGACCCGCACGCCGCAGCCGACGAATACGGCGATCGTCCCGACCAGCACGCCGCGCCCGCCCACCAGTACGCCGCGCCCGCCCACCAGTACGCCCACCCCGAACAGCTTCACCGATCCACCGCCAACGCCCCCGCCCGGCTTCCCGCCAGACGTTGGCCTGCCTGCGCAGGCGGATACGTCTGGAGGTGCGGTTGCAAATCTCGACGCCGCAACAGACAGCTTGCGCATTGGT
>JAYUYB010000726.1:0-7244 GCA_043752655.1 Chloroflexota bacterium | reverse complement strand
GCAGCTATCTGTACCGGCTGGGCGAGCTTGACCAGTTACCGCTGGGCGACTACGACATGGGAATCTTGAGCGATCCTGCGAGCAAGCTGCGGGACGATGTGCGCGAGGTGGCGCCGCTGTGTACGGCGTTTGTGAGCTTCGATGCGAGCAGGGCGCCGTTTGACGACCCGAAGGTGCGGCAGGCCTTCGCGCTGGCTGTAGATCGGCAGCAGTACCAGGAGCGGGCGATGCCTGGCACAAGCCTGCCCGCACGTGGGCTCTTCCCGCTAGGGATGCCTGGCTACAGCGACGATGTTGTGGGAATGGGCTTCGACCCGGCCCAGGCGAAGGCACGCCTCGCCGAGTCGCGCTATGCGGGCGAGCCGCTGCCGCCGATCAGGCTGACGACCAGCGGCTACGGCTTTCAGGTGGACACGGGGGTTGGCGTGCTGGTGCAGATGTGGCAGGAGACGCTCGGCGCGACGATCATGATCGACCAGCTGGAGCCGGGTGGCTTTGCGGAGACCTGGCAGGGCAGCGAGCGCGGAAATCTGTTCTTCTGGGAGTGGTGTGCAGACTACCCAGACCCAGAGAACTTTGCGGACGCGCTGTTTCATAGCGGGGCGCCACAGAATATTGGCCGTTACGGCAACCCCGACTTGGACGCGCTGCTGGAGCGGGCGCGTGTTGAGGCCGACGTGACGCGCCGCATGGAGCTGTACCAGAAGGCCGAGGCGCTGATTGTGAATGACGCAGCGGCGATCTTTCTGGAGCACCGGGTGGACGTGTTGCTGGTAGAGCCGCACGTGAGTGGCGCCGTGGGCGCGCCGGGCCATGTGCCGGTGGAGCGCTACTTGAAGCTAGAGCCAAACCCATGACGCAGACTCAGCCGACTGTTGATGCACTTGTGCGTGCGGGCGGGGAGGCGCTGCGCGGCGGCGAGCGTACGCGTGCGCGGCAGCTGCTTGCTCAGGCGGTGCGGGCGGACCCGAGCAGTCAGCAGGCATGGCTGCTGCTTGCCGGTGCTGTGACTGACTCCGAACAGCGGCGTAGCTGTCTGGAGCGTGTGCTGCGGCTCAACCCGGATCACGCTATCGCCCGCAAGGCGCTCGGGGCGCTGCCCGCTGCGACGCCGGAAACGCCAGCCCCGCAGACGCCCGTTCGTCTGGCGGAGGCAGCGACGAAGGTGCTCGCCCCTGCGCCCACCTCTGTGCAACGAGCTGAGGGTGGGCCACCTGATAGCGCTGCGCGGCAGCCTGTTGCGGAATCACCCCTGACAAGTGGGCTTACGCACGGCGTGGCTGATCGTGCGAGGGCCACGCCTGCGGTCCGCACCTTTGAGGAGCTGACACTTGTGGCCCCGGTCGCGCCCGCGCTGCCTGTGGCGCCGCCGGGGCCGCTGGCCGCTCCCGTCGTTGTGCCGACCCCACAATACACACTCCCGCTTGCCCTTATGGGCGATGAAGCTCGCCGGCGGAGCCACGAGCGTCGGCTTTGGGTGGCCGTGCTCGTGGTGGGCCTCGTGCTGCTGCTGGCGGGCAGCGGGCTGGCGCTCCTGGTAATCTTCACGGCATAGGGTGCCTTGCCGTCTATCAGGCGGGCGCCCACGAGGGGTGCTGGTACGTGGTAGCATGGGGGCATGCCTTGTAGTGAGGAGAAGAGCACCCATGCTTCAGCGGATTATCAACCAGGCGAAGGCGCTCCGTACGCTGCGTAAGACGGCGGCACTGCTTGATCGAACGCTCGACGGTGTGACACAGGACGAGGCCGCAAGCCTGACGGACGGCCCTGACGGCTGGAGCGTGCTGTTTATTGCTTGCCACCTGCGTGATTTTGAGATCGTCTGGCGCGAGCGCGTGGAGCTCCTGCTTGCCCAGGAAAACCCCAGCTTCATTCACTTTGATCACCATGCGCTGATCGAGGAGCATGCCTACGCCGCCCAGCAGCTGCGCGCCGTGCTGTCGGATCTTGCCGAGCAGCGGGCGGCACTTATTGCGCGGCTGGAGGGGCTAGACGATAGCCAGTGGCTGCGCTGCGGGGTGCATCCCGAGCAAGGGCCGGGCAGCCTGCTCGATGTGGCCGTGAACGCAGGCCTGCATGATCTTGATCATCTGGAGCAGCTGGCGCGCTGCCTGGAGCCGCGCCACGCGTAGCGTCGAGGAGGCGAACGTATGGCCGAACTGCTCTCGAACCGCGATGTTGCCGACGTCTTTCTGGCGATCGCCGCCCGCATGGAGATCCTCGGCGAGGATAAGTTTCGCCTGCTGGCCTACCGCCGCGCCGGCGAGGCGATCGCCGATCTGCCAATGCCTTTGGACGACTACAGGGCGCGCGGCGCGCTGGAGGAGATTCCTGGCATCGGCAAGACGATCGCCGAGAAGATCGGCACGCTGCTCGACACAGGCGATCTGCCTCTGGCTGAGAAGATGCGCGCCCAGCTGCCAGATGGCGTGATCGAGCTGCTGCGCGTGCCCGACCTCGGCCCCAGCCGTGCCGCTCGGCTCTACAGCGAGCTTGGCATCGCCGGGCTAGACGATCTGCGGGCGGCCGTGGAGGCCGGCAAGCTGCGCTCGCTCAAGGGCTTTGGCGCAAAGAGCGAGGAGCGCATCGCCATTGGCCTAGCCGCACTGGCTCACGACGACGGTCGAGTCCTGATGAGCCAGGCGCTTGTCACCGCCGAGCAGCTTCTGGACGCCTTGCGCCGCGCTGCACCTGGGATCGTTCAGGCAGCCTACACCGGCAGCCTGCGCCGCGCCCGCCCGACGATTGGCGATATTGATCTGCTGGTGGCCGCAGAGGATACCGCCGCGATCACCGCCGCATTCACGGCGCTGCCCCAGGTAGCGCGCGTGCTCGGTGCGGGCGAGATCAAAGCCTCGGTGCTGATCCAGAGCGGCCTGCGGGTAGACCTGCTGGTGGTTGCGGCCGCCCGCTGGGGCAGCGCCTTGCAGCACTTTACCGGCAGCAAGGACCACAATGTACATTTTCGCACGCTGATCAAGGAGCGCGGCTACACCTTCTCCGAGCAGGGCTACGCTCACGCCGACGAGACGCTGGTAGAGTGCGCGACGGAGGAGGAAGTCTACGGATTTGTGGGCCTGCCGTGGATCGCGCCGGAGCTTCGCGAGGACACGGGCGAGCTTGAGGCTGCCGCTCAGGACGGCCTGCCTAGCCTGGTGGAACAAGGCGATCTGCTGGCCGATCTGCACATGCACAGTCGCTGGAGCGACGGGCGCACGACAATCGCGGCGATGGCCGCCGCCGCCGAGGCGCGAGGCCATCACTATATCGCTATCACCGACCATAGCGCGTATCTAGGAGTGACAGGCGGGGTGGACGCCGCCCGCCTGCGCGAACAGGCCGCCGAGGTGGCCGCGCTGAACGCGGAGTACGCGGGGCGGGGCTCGCCGTTTCGGGTGCTGCACGGGGTGGAGGTGGACATTACTCCCGACGGCGAGCTGGCTCTGCCGGACGAAGCGCTGGCGCAGCTAGATCTGGTGATCGCGTCGCTCCACGTAAGCCTACGACAGCCACGTGAGCAAGCGACGGCGCGGCTGCTGCGGGCGATCCGCAACCCGCATGTAGACATCATCGGGCACCCGACGGGACGTATCCTGAACCGTCGGCAGGGTGCAGATCTCGACATGGAGGTGATCCTGAAGGCGGCCGTGGAGCATGGCACGCTGATGGAGATCAACAGCGGGCCGGATCGGCTCGACCTGGACGCCGGGCATGTGCGGCGCGCGCTCGAGCTTGGCGTGGATCTGACCGTGAACAGCGATGCACATCACCCAGACGATCTGGCCTGGCAGCGGCTCGGCGTGCTTACGGCGCGGCGTGGCTGGGCGCCGTCGGCGCGCATCGTCAACACATGGCCGCTGGAGCGCCTGCTGGAGCGGCTGCGGGCGAGAGGGGGAGACAAGGAGACCGGGAGACAGGGAGACACCTGACGGCGCCAAGAGATGTCACCTTGTCACCTTGTCACCTTGTCTCTAGGCGAGCAGCAGCTCCAGGAAGATGATGTCGAGCCAGCGCCCGAACTTGTGGCCGACCTCGCGGAAGCGGGCTACCTCTACGAAGCCGAGCGAGGTGTGCAGCGCGATGCTGGCGGCGTTCTCGGCGTCCACGCCGCCGATCATGGCGTGCATGCCATCGGCTTGTGCCAGCCTGATCAGCTGCGCCAGCATGGCACGGCCCAGCCCGCGCCCGCGCCACTCGGGTGCGACGTAGAGCGAGTGCTCGACGGTGAAGCGGTAGCCTGGCTTGGTGCGGAAGGCACCGTAGGCGCCGAAGGCCGTGACTACGCCCTCAAGCTCGGCGACGAGGATGGGGAAGCCGTGGTGTGTGCGCTCGGCGAACCAGGTGGCCCGCTGCTCCAGCGTGCTCGGCTCCAGGTTGTAGGAGGCGGTGGTGTGGAGCACGGCGTCGTTGTAGATCGCCAGGATGGCTGGGAGGTCGGCGGGCGTGGCGGGGCGGATGGTGGTCATGTGTGTATCTTTAGGAGGGCGCCCACGAGGGGCGCCCTTACGCATTCTTGGCGTGGGAGAGGAGGGCGCCCTTACGCATCGTCGGAGTAGAAAGGCGGGAAGCGGCGCGGGTCGGCCTCGCGCAGCAAGGCATACGCGGTGCGGAAGAGATCCTCGGGGCCAGGCTTGGAGGCGTAGTCGCCGTCGCTGGTGTAGGCCGGGCGATGGGGCTGGGCTGTGACGGTGCGCGGGGGCGCGTCGAGAGCGCTGAAGCCGCCCTGGGCCTCGATGATCTGCTGGAGGATGTAGGCGCTCGCGCCGCCTGGCATGTCCTCGTCCAGCACGATGAGCCGACTTGTCTTGCGTAGGGAGGCCACAGCTACGCCGGGGAGGTCGAAGGGCAAAAGCGATTGCAGGTCGATCACCTCGGCGTCGATGCCGACGCGGGCCAGGGCCTCGGCGGCCTCTAGGGCCACAGCGCAGCAGGCGCCATAGGTGACGACGGTGAGATCGGTGCCGGGGCGCAGGATCTCGGGCACGCCCAGAGCGAGGGTGTAGGTGCCGAGATTGGCGGGCAGCAGCTCGCGGCGGCGGTAGCCGTTCAGCACCTCCACCACCAGGGCGGGCTCCTCGGCCTGGAGCAAGGTGGCGTAAAAGCCGGCGGCGCGCGTCATGTCGCGGGGCACGAGGATGTGCATGCCGCGCAGGGCGTGGACGAGGGCGCCCATTGGTGAGCCGGCGTGCCAGACGCCTTCGAGCCGGTGGCCGCGCGTGCGAACGATGACGGGGGCGGATTGCCCGCCGCGCGTGCGCCAGTGCAGGCAGGCCAGGTCGTCGCTAAGCGTTGTGAGCGCATAGTAGACATAATCGAGGTACTGGATCTCAGCGATAGGGCGCAGGCCACGCAGGGCCATGCCGATCGCCTGGCCGATGATCGTGGCCTCGCGGATGCCGGTGTCGGCAACGCGCAGGGGGCCATACTTCGCCTGGAGGCCTGCGGTGCCCTGGTTCACATCGCCGAGGGCGCCGACATCCTCGCCGAAGATACAGACGCGGGGATCGCGTGCGAGGAGCGCGTCGAAGGCGTGCTGAAGCAGCTCGAAGCCGCGCAGCTCGGGCGCGTCGACGGCGTAGATAGGCGGGCAGGCGGGCACCCTGAGGGCGGAGCGGGCGTCCTCGCGATAGAGATGCGAGCCGTAGCGAGCGCGGAGATCGCTACGCTGACGCTCGTACCACGTTGCTAGTGCTGTGCGGGCGGGTGAGGGGGTCGCGTGCGTGCGGGCGAGGGCTTCGTGGGCGGCATTGAGTAGCTGACGATGAATGGGCCTCGGCTCGGCGCGCAGCGTTTCGTTCAGATCGGCCACGGCGGCGCCGAGCGGGGCGAGCAGAGCGCTCAGCAGCTGAGCTTGGGCGAGCGGCTCGGCCTGGAACGCGGCCCACGCGCGATCGCGGGCGTCCTCGGCCTCGGCTTTTGTCTCACGCTCGATGGCTGTGAGCTGCGTCTCGGTGGCGACGCCCTCGGCGAGTAGCCAGCGGCGCATCAGGGGGAGCGGATCGTGGGCCTGCTCCCAGGCCAGGCGCTCGGGCGACTTGTAGCGCTCGTGGCTGCCGGAGGTGGAGTGGCCCTGGGGTTGAGTCAGCTCGGTCACATGGATAATGGCGGGGATGTGGCGGGCGCGGGCCTCGGCGATGGCCTGATCGTAGGCGACACGGAGCGCGGGGTAGTCCCAGCCGGGCACGGTGAACAGGTTGAAGCCGACGCCGGTAGCTGGGTCGTGGCGAAAGCCGACGAGGAGCGCCGAAAGATCACCCTTGGCGAGTTGGGCCATGTTGGGCACGGAGATGCCGTAGCCATCGTCCCAGATCGAGATAACGGCTGGGGCCTGGAGCACAGCGATGGCGTTGAGCGACTCCCAGAAGAGGCCCTCGGCGCAGCTGGCGTTGCCGATGGTGCCGAAGGCGACCTCGTTGCCGCTACGGGAAAACTGGGTAAGCTCGCGCAGCGCATCCAGCTCGCGGTAGAGGCGTGAGGCGTAGGCGAGGCCGACAAGGCGGGGCATCTGGCCGGCGGTGGGAGAGATATCGGAGGCGCTGTTGGGCCGGTCGGTTTGGGGGAGCGAGGCGCCGCTGTCGTCGAGGAGGCGGGTAGCGAAGTGGACATTCATCAGGCGACCGGCGCTGGCGGGGTCGGCCTGAGGGTCGGTGTGGCCGTAGAGCTGGGCGAAGAACTGCTGGGGCGTGAGGGCGCCTACGGCGAACATGAAGGTCTGGTCGCGGTAGTAGCCGGAGCGGAAGTCGCCGGGCTGGAAGGCGTGGGCCATAGCGAGCTGGGGGAGCTCCTTGCCGTCGCCGTAGGAGCCAAACTTGGCGTTGCCGCTCATCACCTCGCGGCGGGTGATCAGGCTGACCTGGCGGCTGAGCGCGGCGAGCCGATAGTCGGCGATGAGCTCGGGGATGGGGTGCATGAGGCCTCCGAACGACACAGAGTGTGGACCACGAACGGCGCGAAGGGGAGCGAACGCCACGAAGGAGCGCGCCACCCCGTCGGAGCGGCATTGCGACATTATAGATGGCGTGGGAGGCGGGCGGGGTTCTGCAAAAAATCGCCGAGCCTTATTTATCCGCAGATTACGCAGATGACGCAGATTGTTGACGGCAACACCAAATGGCCGGGCTGAGGGTGCAGTCACGGGTGTGTTCCCAAAGCATACGTCATGTTGTAGCGACACCCCCTCCTTTTGGATAGGTGGCGAGCCATCCTCCAGGACAGGCCGCCCCATGTCCACAGGAGCTATCCTA
>JAYUYB010000725.1:0-7255 GCA_043752655.1 Chloroflexota bacterium | reverse complement strand
ATGGCGTGGCCGACCAGGGGGCCGACCTGCGCCAGTTTACGCGTGATCTGGTGGAGCGCCTGCGCTCCCTCCTGCTGCT
The DNA here is from genome assembly GCA_043752655.1 of Chloroflexota bacterium. GTDB lineage: Bacteria > Chloroflexota > Chloroflexia > Chloroflexales > Chloroflexaceae > OHK40. Next base: position 7,176 of record JAYUYB010000725.1, on the reverse strand, counting down.
GATCGCCTCTGGCGACAGCGCGCTCGCCGATATTGGCGACGACGAGCGCCGTGTGATGGAGGGCTGGGCCGGGCGCGCCAACCTCGCCGGCCTGCTCCACTGGGTACAGACTTTCAGCGGCCTCGATCATCAGCTGCGCACCACGCCCTACGGCCATCTCCCGCTAGAGCTTGCGGTGGTGGAGGCGCTGGTGGGGCAGCCGCAGGGGCAGCCGCAGGGTACAGGGTACAGGGTACAGGGTACAGGGCCGCCGCCGCAGCGCGCGCCTGCTACTCCGCAGCCGGCCGCGCGCCAGGCAGCGCCGCTGCCGCCGCTTGTGCCACGGCCCACCGCCGCGCCGCGCCAGGCGGCAACGCCTCCTGTTGCGCCCGCGCCTGTTACGCCTACCCCGCAGCCCGCGCCGCAGCCCGCGCCTGTGGCCCCGACCCCGGAGCTGCAGCCCACGCCTGTGGCCGAGGAGGTTGTGGCGAGCGTTGTGGAGGCGGCTGCCTCGTCCATGGTTGAGGAGCTTGTTTCGCAGCCCGCCGAGGTTGAAGCACAGGCCGCTACGGCTGTGCTAGAGACTGAGGGCCACGCTGGAGCCTATGGGCCGCGCTCGCCGGAGGAGGCCGCGGCGGCCAACGCCGACTTCAGCGTGCTGGAGCAGGTGGAGGGGTTGTGGGAGGAGATCAAGCGCGATGTGCGCCCGCGCAGCCCTGCGGTGCAGGCGCTGCTGCATGGGGCGCGCCCGATCGATGTGGAGGGCAGCACCCTGGTGCTGCTGGCGGCCTCGTCCTTCCACAAAGACAATCTGGAGAAGGCGCAGAACCGCAAGTATGTCGAGGAGGTGGTGCGCAAGCATGTCGTCTCGCTTGTGGCCATCCGCTGTACGATCGAGGCCAAAGACGAGGTTCGCGACCTGCGCGGCCAGATCCGCGAGGCGCGCAAGGACGAGCTTGTGCGGGCCGCGATGAACATCTTTGAGGCGCATATTGTCGATATTGAGCCGGAAGAGTAGCGTCAAAGCTGCCTGTTGCCGATTGTGCTGCGCCTGTGGTAAGCTTAGGCAACGCACGTGCCTACGAGGAGTCTAGCCCATGAACCCCCGACAGCTACAGCAGATGGCCCAGCAGATGCAGAAGCAGATGCAGAAGGTCCAGGAGGAGCTCGCCGACACGATGGTCGAGGGCAGCGCAGGCGGTGGGGCGATCACCGTGAAGATGAACGGCCACCGCGAGCTTCAGGGTATCACCATCGCGCCCGAGGTGGTTGACCCAGAGGATGTCGAGATGCTCCAGGATCTGCTGATGGCCGCCTACAGCGACGCCGCAAAGCGCGCGCAGGAGCTGGCCGAGCAGCGTATGGGGCCACTGATGGGCGGTATGAAGGGCATCCCGGGCCTCTTTTAAGCTATGAGCTTCCAGAGCGACAACAGCCTGATCGTCGAGCCGGTGGCGCGCCTGATCGATGAGCTCAGCAAGCTGCCCGGCATCGGCCCAAAGACGGCCTCGCGCCTTACCTTCTTTCTGCTGCGCGCCGAGGCCGAGCAGTCGCGTGCGCTTGCCCAGGCCATCCAGGATGTGAAGGAGCAGGTGACACTATGCACGCGCTGCTTTAACATCACGGTGGGCGAGCTCTGCCCGGTCTGTAGCAGCCTCAGCCGCGACCAGTCGAAGATCTGTGTGGTGGAGGAGCCACTAGACGTGCTCGCCATCGAGCGCACCGGCGCCTACAAGGGCCTCTACCACGTGCTGCACGGCCACATCGCGCCGCTTGAGGGCATCTACCGCGAGGATCTGAAGATCGACGCCCTGCTTGCGCGCGTGCGCAGCGAGCCGGTCGATGAGGTGATCCTTGCGACCAACCCCAATACGGAGGGCGAGGCTACGGCATTCCTGCTGCTGAAAGATCTTGCGCCGCTTGGCGTGCGTGTTACCCGCCTCTCACGTGGGCTGCCCACGGGCGGCGACCTGGAGTGGGCCGACCCGGACACGCTCGGCGCGGCGCTGGAAGGCCGACGCGAGCTGTGAGCCACCTTGAAGGAGCTGCGCCCTATGAGCCTCACCGATATTCTCAACGAAGCCCTCGATACAGTAAAGGGCTCCAAGTTTGCAGGCGTCGTCGGCACCGATGGCCTGAGCGTCGAGATGGTCTTCGACAACGACGATGACAGCATTGATGTGGGCCTGGCCGAGCTGGAGCTGTCTGCGCTCGCCGCGAGCGCCAGCGCCGCCTCGCAGCGCCTGGGCTCTGGCAAAGTCCACGACATGGTGATCGAGGCCGAGGCGATCACCTACCTGGCCACCATGATCTCGTCTGGCTACTTCGCCGTGCTCGCCATGCCCGCCGACGGCAACCTCGGACGCGCTCGCTTCGCGGTGCATCAGATGGTGGAGCGGGTGAAGGAAGAGTTGTAAAGCTTCCGGGAAGGCGGCGGGAATCGCGGTAGCAAAGCTTCCGGGAAGGGTGCCTTCCTGGAAGCGCATCGCGGGTTTACCCCTGGATCCAGGCGATGGTGGCGGTGGCGAGCCGGTCGAGGGCGCGCACGGAGAGGGCGAGATGCTCCTCGTGCGTGTCCTCGATTTTGTTGTGCGAGATGCCGCGCAGGCTCTGCACAAAGAGCATGACGGTGGGGATGCCTATGCGCGCCACCTCGGCCGCGTCGTGCAGCGGCCCGCTCGGCAGCCGGTGCGCGCTGCCGCTTACCGCGCTGATCGCCGCCTCGCCCATCGCGATCAGCTCTGGGTGAAACGGGATCGGGTCGATGCGCCAGATGCGCTCCCAGGCGACTGTGCAGCCCTCCTCGTGCGCGAAGCGCTCTGCGGCCCCGTGCGCCGCGTGCAGCATCTCCGCCAGCGCGCTCGCCTCCATGTGCCGCTGATCCAGTGTGATCACGCACTCTCCCACCACCGCCGTAACGATGCCTGGGCGCGTGATGCAGCTGCCCACTGTGCAGACGCCGCCGTGCTCGCGTGCGATTGCGCGAATCTCCAGGCCTAGCTTTGCGGCGGCCGCGAAGGCGTCGCGCCGACTGTCCATGGGCGTCGAGCCAGCGTGGGCTGCCTGCCCGGTGAAGGTGATGCTGTGGCGCTCCACGCCAAAGGTGCCGATCACCACGCCTAGCGGCAGGCCCATGCTCTCTAGCACTGGCCCCTGCTCGATATGCAGCTCCAGGTAGGCTGCGGCGCCCGCCGCCTGCCGCCCGGCAAGCTTCGCCCGATGCAGGTCCACTCCGTGGGCCGCCAGGGCATCGGGCAGCGATGTGCCGCTCTTGTCGCGCAGCTCCGCCAGCTCCTCGGGGTCCATAAAGCCGGAGAAGGCGCTGGAGCCGAACAGGCTGCGCCCGAAGCGCGCGCCCTCCTCGTCGGCCCAATCCACCAGGCGCACGGTGACGGGCGGGGTGTCCTCGGCGGCCAGGCGGCGCAGCACCTCCAGGCCCGCGAGCACGTCCAGGCTGCCGTCGAGCCAGCCGCCGTTGGGCACCGAGTCGAGGTGGCCGCCGATCAGCAGGGTGCGCTCGGAGGCGCCGACGAGGGTGGCCCAGATATTGCCGGCCTCGTCGGTCTCCACCGTAACGGGCAGCTCGGCCAGCTTCTCGCGATACCAGGCCCGCGCCCTGGCCCATGTGTCGGTCCAGGCCACGCGCTGCGCGCCGTCGGCGTCGCCGGTGAGCGTCCGCAGCTCTTTAAGCTCGGCGATGGTGCGGGCGGGATCGAGTGTGTTGCTCATAAACAGCTCCTGTAGGCTATCCGCAGATTACGCAGATTGCGCAGATGGCCGGGCAGTAGGAGGCTCTGCGTAATCTGCGTGATCTGCGTGATCTGCGGACAATTATAGCCCGAACGGCCGTCGGTGCACGAACTGGCCTGCGCCGGCCTCGCCGTGCCAGGCGCCGTCGTTTACGAGCACGTGGCCGCGGGAGAGCACCGTGCGCGGCGCGCCCACAACCTCCCAGCCCTCGTAGAGCGTGTAGTCGGTGCGCTGGTGCTGCGTGGCCGCGCTGAGCGTGCGGCGCGCCTCGGGGTCCCAGACCACAAGGTCGGCGTCGGCGCCGGGCGCCACCACACCCTTGCGCGGGTAGCAGCCAAAGAGCTTGGCCGGGTTGGTGCAGCAGAGCTCCACCCAGCGGTTCAGCGAGATGCGACCGGCGCGCACGCCGTGGGTGTAGAGCAGCATCAGGCGCTCCTCGATGCCGGGGCAGCCGTTGGGGATCTGCGCAAAGCTGTTGCGCCCCAGCTCCTTGCCGGGGGTTCGACCGTCCACGCCGCCCGCAAACCAGAACGGGCAGTGGTCGGTGGAGATGACCTGGAGCGAGTTATCGGCGACGGCGCCCCAGAGCAGTTCGTGGTCGCTCGCCTCGCGGAAGGGCGGCGAGCAGACCCACTTGGCGCCCTCGAAACCCTCGCGGGCCAGGTCGTCTTTGGTGAAGAAGAAGTACTGGGTGCAGGTCTCGCCGAAGATCTGGCCGCCGTAGCCGCGCGCGCGCGACTGGCGGATCGCTTCCATGGCCTCCGCGTTGGTAACGTGGACAACGTAGAGCGGAGCGCCCGCCACCTCGGCCAGCCTGATGGCGCGATTGGTCGCCTCCGTCTCCAGCTGGGGCGGGCGGGTGAGCGCGTGATATTTCGGCGCCAGGTTGCCGGCGGCGATAGCCTCGCGCACCAGGATGTCGATCGCGTCGCCGTTCTCGGCGTGGACCATAATCAGCAGCCGGTGCTGCGCGGCCTGCTGCATGGCCCGAAAGAGCGTGCTGTCGTCCACCTGCAAGGCGCCCTTGTAGGCCATAAACAGCTTCATGCTGGTGGCGCCGTACTCGACGCAGTGCTGCATCTCGTTCAGCACGCTGTCGGGCAGATCGGTGATCGCCACGTGGAAGCCGTAGTCGATCGCGGCCTTGCCTGCGGCGCGGCCATGCCAGAGCTCGAGCGTCTCGCGCAGGGTAGCGCCCTTGGGCTGGATGGCAAAGTCGATATGCATGGTCGTGCCGCCGAAGGCAGCTGCCTGGTGGCCGGTGAAGAAATTATCGGACGAGACCGTGCCGCCGAAGGGCATATCGAGGTGTGTGTGCACATCGATGCCGCCGGGAATCACGTAGGCGCCCTCGGCGTCGATCACCGTGTCGCCGGAGAGGCCGCGGCCAATGGCGACGATCTGCTCGCCCTCGACTAGCACATCGGCGGCGAACGTGTCGCCCGCCGTCACTACCGTGCCGCCCTTGATCAGTGTGGACATTGGGGAAGCTCCTTTGCTCTTCAGACTGGGAGACCGGGAGACAAGGAGACCGGGAGACACGGAGCACCTAGCGGTGCCGTCAGGATGTCTCCTTGTCTCCTTGTCTCCGGTCGCTCATCAGAGGGCTGGGATGATCTCGCCAAAGCTCGCCAGGCTCTGCTCCTCGTCGCCGCTCATCAGGTAGAGGTTGAACTGATCCACACCGGCGGCGGCCAGCTCCTCCAGGCGGCGGCGCTGCTCGGCGGGCGGGCCGACGATGCAGAAGCGATCCACGACCTCGTCGCTCACGAAGGCGGCGTTCGTAGATCCCACCTCGGCGTGCTTCTGATAGTCGTAGCCGGCGCGATCACCGACGTAGGCCGTGAGCTCGGGCGGCAGCTGCGCCGGGTCGTAGCGCGAGAGCAGATCGACCACATGGTTGGAGACGAGGGCCGGAAACCAGCGCACCCGCTCGCGGGCGGCGGCGAGGTCGTCGGATACCCAGACTGGCGCGGCGGCCATCACTTTGATGCTGGCGGGGTCGCGTCCGGCGGCGCGGGCGCCCTCGTGAACAAAGCCGAGCGACCACTTGATCAGCGAGGGGTCGGCGAACTGCAGGATCACGCCGTCGGCGATGCGGCCGGTGAGGTGCAGAGCCTTGGGGCCGTAGGCGGCCACCCAGATCGGCAGCGTGGCGCCTGGGTCGGCCCAGGGGAGGCGCACAGCCTGACCATCGTGCTCCACCTGCTCGCCGACGACGAGGGCGCGGATCTTCAGCGCCGCCTCCTCCAGGTCGCCCAGGGTAGTGGGGCGCTTGCCGAGCACGCGGCGCGAGCTGTCGCCGCGACCGATGCCCAGCGCCATGCGGCCGCCGGAGATCAGGTTCAAAGTGGCGAGGCTGCTGGCCGTCACCGTGAGGTCGCGCACGGCGGGGTTAGTGACGCAAGTACCGAGGCGCAGGCGCTCGGTGCCAGCCGCCATGAGCGTAAGCAGCGCGTAGGGATCTTGCCAGAGCACATGCGAGTCGAAGACCCAGCCGTAGCTAAAGCCAGCGGCCTCGGCCTGCTGCATCAGGGCCACGCTGCGGGCGGGCGGCATGTCGAGCTTGAGGGTGATTGCAAAATCCATAGGGCGTTTCTCTTGAGGGAGACAGGGAGACAGGGAGCATCGCTCGCTGCGCTCGCTCGGGAGACAGGGAGACAGGGAGCATCGCTCGCTGCGCTCGCTCGGGAGACAAGGAGACAAGGAGCACCTGACGGCAACAACGGGCTGTCTCCTTGTCTCCTTGTCTCCTTGTCTCTACTTCGTGGCCAGATCCCAGATCTCGTGGGTGTAGGCGGCCTCCTCGGCGGGCTTCGTGATCACGCCGAACTGCAGGGCGGTGTCGGCGGCGAACTTAAACAGCGTCGGCTCCATGAAGCCGATCTTCGTGGCCGGGTCGAGCGACTCGCCCCAGATCAGCTTATTGACCTCATTCATCTGCCAGGCCTGGGCCTCTTTGGTCATTACGCCGCCGCTATCTTGCTTGAGCACAATATCGACGCAGGCGTCCACGTTGTCGCGGCAGAAGCCCCAGCCCTTGAACGAGGCGCGCAGGAAGCGTGCGGCGATATCCTTGTTCTTTGGGTCGGCGTTGAGCCACTCGGAGCTCACAAAGATCCCGTCCTCCGGCATCGCGGTGCCCTCGGCGTTGTAGTCGAGGATGTTCAGCTCCTCGATTTTGTGGCCGGCGCTGAGTACCTGGTAGAGCTCATTGTAAGTCATTGCGGCGGCCGAGTCGACCTCTTTGTTGAGCAGCAGGTTCATATCGAAGGGCTGCTGCACGAGGGTCAGGTCGCTGTCCTTGTTGAGGTTGTACTTGCTGAGCGTGGCGAGCAGATTGTACTCGTTGCCGCCGAACCAGACCGCGACCTTCTTGCCTTTGAGGTCGGCGGGCGTGGCGAGGTTGCTGTCCTTCCAGGAGAGCTGACGCATGCCGGCGCGGGT